>NZ_JAPDHR010000011.1:0-11857 GCF_030063005.1 Dehalobacter sp. | reverse complement strand
CGGCAAATGCTCCTGAGCATTGCCGAGTACCGTATGCTAAGAGCAAATGCGACGAATGATTTTTATATGACGCGAGCCTGCTGGTTACGGCGGGCTCTTTTTTACGCCGCTAGAGTTTACGCTTACGTAGAATAGAGGACCTGAGACAATTATGCCTATATCTGATAGGCATAATTGTATGTAATGCCGAGTGCAGCTCAGATTAACCAAATGTGCCTATCCACTTTTTACATATAATTCATCAATTGAGTACTGCTCCACTTGAGGGGAGTATTCCCGGAGAATATCTCCAAAGGCCGTACTGCATTGCATATATAAAAGATAATTTGGCGGAACAATAATCAGTTTAGGGCACTTTGCCTTCGCTTCATAAACCGATTCCCCGGTTTTGATACCATACTTTTTGGCGGGAATCGACTTCGTCAAAATAATTCCGTGTCTGGTTTCAGGGTTGCCCCCGACAACAGAAGGTACAGTTCGTAAATCCAAAGGATCACCGTGTTGGAGTCGGTGGACGGCTTCCCAGGACAGATATGCTGAATTGACGTCGACGTGAAAAATGATACGCCTGCTCAAAAGAAGTCACCTCTATATTTTGAACAAAAACCATTTGCCGGTACTTGGCTCAAATTTCAATTCAAAGACTTTTAATAATCCGTTAATCGTACTCTGGCATTGAAACGTAATCATTTTATTGCCTGCGAGTTTATCCTCAGACCGAAAACAGACATGTTCCACTTTAATGATGGTAGGGGAGTCTTGTTCCTGAATTCTAAATTTTAACGGTGTAGACATTCCGTCAACTTTGAAGGATGCTATCACTTCAATCGGTTTCATAACAGTTTTCATGAAGATCCCACCTAAAACGTTATTCTCCAGAACGTATGTTCGTATTATAGATTATACATTTGACTTGAATTTAATACAACATTTTGGGATGGTAATATTAGTTAAAGAATTAATATTGTGTCTTACTGATGAGAAAATATATAAAAGTTGGAGAGCCGTGAGGAGACTTGTTATGTATATTTGAATTTAGACAGCTAAAATTCTAAAAAAGAAAGAAAGATATAAATCTAAATCTAAATCGAATTCAACATAAAAGGTTACATTGGATTCTAATTACTAAACTCACAAAGAGCTCAAGGACTTTTCTTATTATAATTGTGTAAATACAATACGTAATGATGTTGTGTCAATATTAAAAGCGAATTCAATATATAAATGCGCATTTAATATTGACACAACATCAAAAGAGAGCTATTATGTGGTTGTGCTTAAAAATTATTATATAGGAGGTATCTGAAAAAATGTTAAAAGTAAGCAGCCATGCATTTGAAAGGTTATCCCTGAGACTTAGCCTCGATTCTGTGAAAAATAATAAAGAAATAAAAAATATGATAGAAGAATCATATGAAGTTACTCTTGAAGTTGCATCGAAACTAGTAAACATAATTCATAACAAAAAAAAGAACAAATATTATATTGCCTTTGATCCGATAAAAAACGATCCTATTATTATAATTGTTAGGGATAATGAAATAGTTACAATATTAACCAAAGACTTGGATTGGCTGATGCCTAAAGTAGGTATTCCGAAAAAAGTTTATAAAAATAAAAAGTGTTATTCAATTTATAATAATTACAACGGAGATAAGTTAATCTGCTAATAAAGTATATTCTGTTAATTTAGAAAGGAGTTAAAATGGATAAAAAATACAGTCAAAGAATTATTGCAACCCTTGATAATGAAACTACTGCAATTAAGAATTATTCTTGTTTGAGAAACTTAATGAAAATTGCAGCTAAAACTTTTAAAACAACTTTAGAAGAAATAATTACTTTTACTACGAGGGAACGTTATGATACATCGGCAAGTCTTAGATCTGGGACATTTAATAATTACTGTCGAACTGGAAAAGTAAGTGAATATGCATGTAATATATTTTATGATTTTTTTGGAGGAAAAATTGATTTAGAGGTGTTTTTAGGGAATAGAAAGATAACATATAATGACTGTATTACAATGTTATCGGTCATGTTTTACCATATTAATCATCCGCAAAATGATATTAAGGTCAATGTATTTTATGATTATTTTTTAAGTATAGAAGACTTTGAAAACAGCATAAGTCTAGCACTTGCATTTTATTTTACTTCGAGTGAGGACAGGTTAAAAGTTCTATTTTTGACTGTTGATAATGATGATGCTAGTAATATTTTTATTTTTGACGAGGAGATGGAATATATTCAGCGCGAGATTGCTGAATCTATTAAACCTAATATCATTCAAGGGGTTGCGTCAAGAACTCATGGAGATTCTCAAGATGATTCTATTTTTAATGATCCATATAAATTTCTGTCGTATATGGAAAATTTAACGTCAAAGGTTGATTTAAATTTATCCTTGTCTCAAGGACCGGAATACATAAGAAGAATTATTTCGGCAATTGATAAACAAAAAGAGTATTTTGGATATATTCTAAAGCTAATCGAATTATGAAACTAGTTTGGTTACTTGAGTATTCAGATAGGATGGATTTGTGTTACTCGCGCTTAATAATATGAAAAAAATAAAGTAGAAGAAGGAAATTATATGAACCAAGATTATGATTTATGCCACTGTGGAAATGAAAAAAAAGTATCTGAGAAAGAGTGTAATAGATGTAATGAAATTTTAAATGAATGGATCAATTTGACATTCAAAAAAGGAGTCAAGAATCTTCATCAAAGAGAAGCTAAATGTTGGAGTTGTAAAACTAAACTTTCAACTTTAACACATAAGAAATGTCCTGCATGTAACTGGATAAAATGTGCATGTGGGGCGTGTGGATGCAACATCCCTCAAACCACTCTCAATTAGAAATTTCATTGTGAAGCGTTTAATTTGCATACATTGAGTAAGTGCTTACAGAAGCACAGTCATCGGATATACCGGCGGATGAAGCAACTTTGTACCGGTTAAAGAAATGGTTTCATCATATCATAAGCCTTGGGTCGTAGGTTCGATCCCGACCAGCTCTATCAGAAACATAGACACCGCATCTGCGGTGTTTTTGCATTTCCAAAACACTATAGAATTGAACAAACTAATAGATTTTAAGTAGGAAGTAAAAGCCGGGTATCTCACCCCAATCATTAACCGCAAAAAATATTGAAAATTTCCCAAAAATATTTTTCGAAGGGGGGGTACAAACAGCAAAAAAATCTGCTGATTAATAGAGGGATGTATTCTACCCCCTCGGAGGTCTTTGGAAATTGAATATGTGTTATATCCGGTATTTTCCCCGTATGTCCTGTAAAAGGAAAGCCAGATTGCAGGTACGCCATGATCACCTTTCCGGTAATGCTCGGATTGCAAATAAAGGATCAATGTAATTAATGAGTTGATGAAGGTAAGGTGGAAGCGATTAATACCAGTGCAATAAATAAATGTTGGCAGCATTTATGGCCATGACACATACGGAGGGATTATGATACTTGCGTGCAGTCGAGGTTAAGTCCCAGAGTGCGCCCCGGTCACTGACGGGGAGGTGAAATTCCTATGAGACGGTCAACCGCCGTCTGCCGGATAAAACCAATGACCTTAATAAACCAAAACAGAATATGGCATAGGGTATGCCTGAATAAGCGTAAATACGTTATCAAAACACAGGCATACCCTAAGGCCTTATACCATTTGAGCAACGTGGGAGGCGCCTTATGTACAACGATAGCCAGTTGAAAATAACTATTGTGTCAAATAAACCATCTGATCAGGCACTCAAGAGTTTTCAGAGAAAACTATATCAACTCCTGACTAGCAAAGAGTTGAATAAAGCGATTAATCCAGTCTATGACAGCAAAACTGTCAAACTAAGTTAATCTAAATTTGGCACCTTTGATTCTGTTCTTGTTCTAATTGATAATATTCACAAAGGCATTTTTCTGGGAGGTGATCATATTGGATATTGAGAGCAAAAAATTCATTATTCGGTATGTAGCTATATATATCAGAAAATCACGTGCGGAAAACATGGAAGATCTGGAAAAACATCGCATGGTTCTTATCGATCTCTGCAAAAGAAACAATTTCAAATATGTTGAATACCTGGAGGTCGGAACATCCGACAGCATCGATATGCGTCCGAAGATTTGCAAGCTTCTGAACGAAGTTGAGGAAGGTGTGTACGATGCTGTATGTGTTGTTGAATATGACAGGCTTGGCCGGGGCGATCTCGGAGAACAAGACCGGATTAAAAAAGCGTTTCAAAAATCCAATACCTTCATTATTACTCCGGATAAAATCTTCGATTTAAACGATGATGTTGATGATACATACGCAGATTTTAAAGGCTTTTTTGCGCGTCAGGAATATAAAATGATAACGAAGAGGCTGCGCCAAGGCAAAAAAATCGGGGCAAGGCGAGGGCAATGGACAAACGGGATTCCCCCTTTTCCATATGTTTATCAAACTTATAAAAATAAAGTAAATAAAAAAGGGCTTGTTGTTGATGATGACAAGCTCTCTATATACCGTGATATGCTTGAGCAAGCGCTAAAAGGTATTGACCCTAAAAAAATTGCGGAAAATATTAACCAAAGGGGAATTTTAACGATCAAAGGCAATTATTGGAGTAATGTTACTATTCAAAGGCTTCTGGTTGATGAAACTCACCTGGGCAAAATTATAAGCAATAAGACGCAGGGGGATGCTCACAAAAATAAGCGGCCGAATGCAAAGCCATATAAAATCATTCCGCAATGTGATTGGGTTATCGTAGAAAATTGCCATGAGCCGGTTAAAACGCAGGAAGAGCATGATCGAATTTTGACGCTTATACATCAGCGAAATAGTGTTCCTGTTGCAGGACGTAAGCAAAAGCATGCATTAACCGGTTTAATTAAGTGTGCTAAGTGCGGACATAATCTTACTTTTAATATGACTGAAGAAAAAGTGTTTGTAAAGCCATGCTGGTTTATTGACGCCTTTGGGAAAAAATGCGGTAATAAGGGTATCTCAGTAGATATATTGGAAAAGTTCTCAATTGATGAGATAAAAAAATATAACGATAACTATCTTATATCGTTTGATTCAGAAGATGCCGAAAAGGCTGAGATTATGCAAGAATTAATTTTGGAAAAAGAAATTACGCTGCAAAAGCATAAAAGGGCTTTAGAGCTTGTTAATGACGCCTATGAGCTTGGCGATTATACCCGTCATGAATGGTTATTGCGTAAAGAGAAATGGCAAAAATCTATTGAGCAGCTTAAATCTGAGATATATGAACTGAAAAGGCAATATCGTTCTACAGACAAAATAACGAAAGAAGAACGGCAAAAAAAATTATCTGCTTTTTTAGACAGCATTACTGCTGTCACGGAAAATGCGCAGCGAAACGATCTGTATAGAACCATCATTAATGGTATTATTTATTTACGGGAAAGAGATACTATAGAGATAAAAATTGATTTCAAATAAGGGAGGTGATGCCCTATGTTGTCAGATAAAAAAATACCCAATAGATTGGTAAACGAAAAGTCGCCTTACCTGCTCCAGCACGCTAATAACCCGGTGGATTGGTACCCCTGGAGTGATGAAGCTTTTGCAAAAGCAAAAGCCGAGGATAAGCCGATTTTCCTTTCTATTGGGTATAGCTGACTTACATGATTTTATGTACATGTCATTGGTGTCATATTCGCTATAGTAGACAAGCAAAAGTAGCCTAAAACTGCCATTTGCATAGATTTTAAAAAAGTATCACTTTTAACCACTAGGATTCAACTTATTAAAAGTGATGATTGTTGCGAGTGTGATTAATACTACGCAGGAAACATTCATTTGCTGTAATACTAATTAAAATCCAGTCAACTAGCAAGTAAATCCATAGAAAAACGAAATTCAAGTAAAATTCTAGACTTAATTAAATTGTCTAGAATTTTTTAATTACTAATTTTGGATAAAAATCGTAGGAAAAGTATTGTTTAGTGCTATTTTGCTATGATGCTAAATAGGGTTTTCATGGATCAGGGAGGTTTTTAGACTAGTAATTAAAAATTAGACTTTTTTCGGAGAATTTGGTTTTTGGATTATTTTGGAGGAAATAGAGGAAAGATGTGGAATTCTTGCATTTGTAATAAACAAATCTTAAAGCACCGTTTGTAACAAAATTTGTTTTATACCAAATAGGGGGACGGTCAAAATCAAGCTGATACACATTTATAGGTGCTGCTTTTGAAAGAGGAGTGGGCTATGGCGAGAGAGGATCTATATATGTCACTACCATATGATTTAGCTGGAAGCAGGAGCAAAAACCGCTTCCGGCTCGAATTATTATGGGGAATAAGCAAAATGCTGGATATATATGATTATTCGGATTTCGCCATGGTATTTGACTATGTATGCGATATTGAAGTACATAGTGAAAATGGATTCGAGTTTTACCAAATCAAAACACACAAAGGCGCCAAATCGTATACTTTGGATGCCATTATTAAAGCTGAAACTGAAAGCGGGAAGTCTATATTAGGTAAGCTATATGTGTTGAAAAACGCCGACAATGACCCACAACGTGTAAAGTTGGCCATTGTGTCTAACTCCTATTTGAAATATAGCAAAAAGATATGTTCGGATGTTGAAGAACTTGAACTAAAGACAATAGATAAACCAAGCCTTAAGAAGATAGCAGACGCTTTAAAAGCCGAATTAGGTATTGCAGAAATTGATATAACAAATGTGTATTACATTTTTACGTCGATGAACTTGTCTAAACCCGAGCACGATATGATTGGGAAGATCGTGACATCCTTTGAAAAGATTAAAGGGTACGAACCTAAAAAACCAAATACGCTATATAGGCTTATATACGACACAGTTAATGAAAAAGCATGTTGTGAGTTAAGCCAAATCAATTATGAACAATTGATTCAGAAAAAGGGCTTAACAAAAGCACAGTTTGATAAACTACTGGACTGTCACATAGATAAAACTGATAACAGTGTGATATTAACGCAAGAATACATTAAGCAAAACCCGGATTATAAGCAGAGGCGTGAATTGAATGTGGCACTTGGGAGGGTAATAAGTGAGTTGCCTCGTTCAAAAGAATTACAAAATAAAGAGAAAGAAATTGCAAATTATTTAGTAACAAAGGCTGGCGACTTGCCTGATGATTTCGAACAAAGTATTGATTGCTTAATTAGCAAATACGGTTCAAAATTTTCGATTGAACATAATAAAAGAGAAATTTACATCTTTACTGTGCTAATACTTAAACGTTTTGAGGAGGGTATGTATGATGAGTAAACTTGTTTTCGAAAAATTATACCTCTATTCGACAAGCGAAAAACAAGCTAAATGTATCGAGTTTTCTGATGGCATCAACATAATATCCTCCAGCCAAGTTGATGGAACTGACAGAGGAAAATCTGTTATTATGCGTAGTCTATATCATTCTTTAGGGGCTGATAGCCAATTTGACGACAAATGGGATGACAGCGGGAAAACATATATCTTGCAATTTAGAATTAATGATAAGGCCTACTATATTTATCGAAGCTGCCGGCTTTTTAAGTTCTTTGATAACAGCAAGAAACTATTGTTTTCAACAGTTGACAGAACCGATTTAGCGGAGCAGCTCAATGTTTATTTTGATTTCTCCGTTCGGTTACCGAATAGATCGGAAGAAAAGTTGGAAATTACCCCTCCTGCCTATAATTACTTGTTGTATTTTATAGATCAGGATTATTATAATGGGACAGATTTCTCGTCATTCTCCTCGTTGCAACAGTATGCCAACTACAAAGAGAATGTTTTATATTACCATTTTGGGGCATTTGATTCCCATTATTTTGAAATAATAAAGAAATTAGAACAATTAAAAGATGAAAAATCTCAATTAGATAAGCGTCAGAGTCTTTTTGAGGGCATGTTTGAAAAAATATCAGGTGAATTAAAAGGATCTACTTATAACTCAAGCATAGAGTTATTAAAAAGCGAAATAGAAATAACTAATGATGAATATTCTGAAATAGTAGAAAAACTTAGCAACATTAAGAAAAAGCTGATTTCACTAAGAAATCAAAAAGAAGAATTACTAATTACTCTATCCGAGCTTACTGAAGCAAAGAAGCAAAATGAAAAAGACATATCTTTGTTAAATTCGCATACTTGCCCATATTGTAAAACATTTTTACAGGATACAGTTGAATTTAGAGTGGAAAAATATAACTCTTCTGATGATATTGTTATTGTAAGTAATGATATCCAACTTTCAATCCTTGATTTAGAGAACAAAATCGATCTTGATGAACAAAAGTACAAAGATACTTTAACCTTGCTTAAAGAATATGAAGAAAAGCTCAATTTTAACTCTGTTCAAGTAAATGATATATTAAGGCATAAAGGATTTATTGAGGTTCGTGACAGTTTAGTAACAGACATGGGCGAATTAAAAGCGACGTTAAAAATAAATAAAAATCAAACTGATGAGCTAAATAAGGAAAAGAAAAATTACGAAGAAACAAAAAAAGCCATAAATAATCGTTATTATGAATTACTCATTAAAGACAAAACGGCGTTCGGATTATCTGAGATTGATGAGAAGCATTTCCAAAACATTAAAAGCAATTTCAAGGCAAGTGGCAGCAATAAGCCTATAGCAACAGTGATGTGGTATATGAATTTAATTAAACTCAAAAATGAATTCAATAAGTCAGCCATAAAATTTCCAATAGTCTTCGATAGCCCCAATAATGCAGAAACGGATAACATTAAGAGAAAAGAATTGCTAACATATTTACTTAAAAATGCTTCAGATGATAACCAACTTATTATTTCAACTATTGGTTTTAACCGTGCAAAGTTTTCTAAAAAGTTGGAATTAAATATTATATCCCTATCAAATGAAAAATATCATTTGCTCAATGAAAATGAATTTGATGCTCACAAAGAATTATTGTTTGAGTTGTGCAACACACAGCTGACAACTGTCGATGAAGGAGAGCCTAAATGAGATTCTCAGAAATACTTAACAGATTGACCGGTATAAGCTGTCCAATATTTGGAGTTTCATGGAATCCGGCAGAAACAGAAAGAGCGATTGCACGCCGAATCATCATTTCTCTTGAACCGCGACGGGTATTATACTCAGCTTATGAATACGAATCAGTTTGCCCCTGCATACAATCGGTTACTGAGATAAAATACATGCTTACATCTGAACTTCCGAACATTGATGACAAATCCGATCTTAATAAATATGTAAGGGCAATGCGTAATGCATGCAACAACTTTTTAAGTAGATGTCCTGATAAGAAAGAGTTTAGATGCCATACTTGCCAATCAGGTAATATTTACAATTGGATATTTACGTCAGCAGTAGGTGAACTTCGCGGAGTATTCGGTATTATGATCGGTCAGATTGCAAAGGCTTACGGAATTGATGTGGAAGATGATTTAGCCCAGATCATACCAGAATGATAAAATGGTTACTTTGACATGTTGCTTTCGTAATCAAATGGTTCAAAGGTTAAAGTAAAAAAGTAATTTAATAAGAATCAGGGGTGAAACATTTGAGCGATTTTATCACATTAAATGCATTTAAAAGCATTTATGCAAGTAAGCCTATATACGTTTTTGATACAAATATTTATTTGGACTTATTACGATATTCTAAGTTTGCAAGTACCGAAATGCTTGATATATATAAAACATTGCATGACGATATTCGTATTCCTGCTCAAGTGCTGTCTGAATTTGCAAAAAACCTATCTGTAGTTCAGGGACAGCGAACCAGCAATGCAAAAAAAGCCATTACGGAATCTAGATTATGCTTAAACTCTTGCTCAGAGTCTGTTCTACGCCAAATGAATATATTTATTAAGTATAAATTTTTACATAGTCAGGAAATAGCGGATGAAGTTAAAACTAATTTAGATAAGCTAAAAGTTGCAATTGACGAGTATGTTTTAAAAAACGTCTTATCTTCCACCACGGGATTCTTAGAAGCGGATAGCATTGAATCTTTTATAAAAGCAATTTATGAAGTTAATCCGCATAGCGGATTTTCTCAATTAGAACTATTCGATATCTATAAAGATGGACATTTTCGATATAAATATAAAATTCCACCAGGTTATATGGATGATCCGCGGCAGAATCCTGATTCTAGAAAAGATGGTGTTAGTGTATTCGGAGACTTAATACTATGGAACGAAATAATTAGATTGAGCACAATTAATAATCGTCCTATTGTTTTTGTTACTTCGGATGTTAAAGAAGATTGGTTTATTTTGGACAATAAGCGCCCTATTGCCCCGCGAGAAGAATTGACAAAAGAGTTTTTTGAACGTACAGACGGAAAACAAATATGTATTCTTCCTAATGATGTGTTTATTAAGCATATGGGGTTAATACTGAATGTTAAAATAAAATTAGCATTAGCTGAAATACAAATTGACGAATTCGTCGATGTTGCCATACGAAATAATATAAAAGAGATAAAACAAAAAATGATAGAGTGGCTCAATGCAGATGAGCACATTTATCTTTTGCCATTTATCGTGGATATTAACAGACTAATGGATATTGATGACCTGAGGATGGTATTTCAGGACGCTTCTGTTGAAGTAAGTGATTACGTTTATTATTCAGTTTTATTGCAAGGAATGGCACAATTCACTGGAGCCTTTTATAATGAAGGAATCGAGCGATTTACATCCAATGAGATTGATTCATTTGTTTTTGATCTTAAGATATCTTTTAAACGAGCATATGAAAAAGAGGATGTTAAAGAGCGTGCATTTTCAAAAGAAATTACGGACATAACGATAATTAGCGGGGCTTTTGAGCGGGTTCCTGAAGATAAGGCCTCATTGGAGTCTAAGCGAGGGGTATTTATAAAACCAAATGATACTGATGCCGAGATATACCAATACATGATGAGTATTTGGGATTATTACGAAAAAAAACATTCTGTTGATGTAGCGGAAGCACTGGTATTCATCGATACTGCCGAACATTTTGACTGCTCATTGCTTGAAATAAATCGTTCATTTACATTAGTACAAAATCTGAGCACAAAAATGAATTTAAGTCTAAATGAGATTGATGCGTTAGCAATAAAGCGTTTTAAGGATGTTGGCATTTTAATACAAGGAAACACTGGTCGCTTCCGAGAAATAGAGGTAAATATAGGAGAACCGTACCCTATTCCAGATAGTATGAAAGTGTTGCCGCCAGAAGAAGGTAAAGCAATCCCAGTATATTTTAAAGTTATATCGGAGCGTCTCGATAATAAATATGTGCAGATTAAGGGTGAAACTAATCTACCCGAAAGCACCCATTTAATGATTAGCTTAAAGAATAAAGATTTACATTACAATACGCAATCCAAATCAGATGTCATGGCTGGGGGACACTTTGTCAGCGAAGTGTTTAAAAATGGGAAGAATACTGACAATAATGCGTTGCCTCTAGGTAGTTATGAATTAGAAATAGTTGTACCAATCATAAGTGTACAGCCAGATAGCGTAAAAGTTGCTTTTGGTAATAGAGGTAGAAATTTGATAGGAGATTATGTATCTTCTGATACTATCATGGGTCAGACAATAAGATTCACACATCAATTCGATATATAATTTAAATTACCAAGAGATAGCAGCCTTTTTGAAGCTGGCATTCTCTTTTTCATAAATAAATAGTAAAAAAGCCGTTTGCTTCATTGATAAAAGCAAGCGGCTTTTTTGCGTTAAGTCCTTCGGTAATATGTCAAGACCCTAAGCGAGTCAATTTTTCAGTAAGTTAATAATCAGTGGGTAAAAAAGACAATAAGAAACCATCTCATTCCCAAAAAGATATGGGAAAAAGTTACAAAAA
>NZ_JAPDHR010000010.1:0-1724 GCF_030063005.1 Dehalobacter sp. | reverse complement strand
TTTCAGCAATTACGTTGCAGATTCCCAGGATAACTAACCTGAAATGGTATGTGCTTATGGCCGGGTCTCTCGGATTTATTATCCTTTTGGGAAAAAATCTGTATTGCGCTTGGATTTGTCCTTTTGGAGCAGTACAGGAGATTCTTAACAAGGCTGCAGGGTTCAAATCTCTGAATATTTCCCAGAAGACTATTAAAATACTCAGGCTGGTAGCTCCGACCATTTTATGGGTTGCACTTCTGCTGGGCACATTACTGGGTGACTATGGGACATTGGATTACCAGCCTTTTGGCGCGCTCTTCCTGTTCAAATCGGTATGGTTAATGTGGTTGATGTTACCGATCTTCTTGTTTATGAGCTTATTTATTAGCCGTTTTTATTGTAAATTCTTCTGTCCGGTAGGATTTATTTACAATTTGCTTAACCGTTGGCGAAATGAGGAGGTAAGAATATGGAAACAGAGAGTAGATCGATTGAAACGCAAAAAAAAGGAAGAACAAGAGACCTGGTCTTCACACTCTTGATCCTTATTTTCGCAGTCGCCCATTTTGTTGTAATGCTTCAGTCAGTAGGAATCCTGAGGGCTGACCGTTGAAATTTTCCTGAGAAAGTAGCGTATCAAATAGACATAACGAGGGAGGAATCGTGATAATGAAACAGTTCGAACTTGGACAATATAAGGGTCTAAATGTCAAGCGTTTTGATACAACAGTCCAAGAAGAGGAGATTCAGCAAGCCTTAGATTATATCATAGGCTCTTTTGATGAAATTGAAGAAGAAAAAAGAAATGAGCCTATTAAAACAAACGATTATGTAATCGTGGATATTGACGGTTATGAAAAGGATGCAACAGTACCGGTTATAAGAAACATCGATACAAAATTAATAGTCGGCAGTGAAGGTGTATTTCGAGAAGTTAGTGCAAATCTCCTAGGGAAGAAAATGGGCGACACAGTGACCTTTGAGAGTGTTATTCAGCCCGATGCCTTAGAATTTCAGCGTTGGTGGGGAAGCGAGTTTACATTTACCGTTAAGATTAAGAGCGTTTTTGTGGTGAAGAAACCAGAATTGACTGAAGAATTAATTAGGAAAGTTGAACCTGATCTAAAAAACCTGAAAGACTTAAAAAATATGCTTGCCCTAAAAATCACTCACGAAAAAGAGGGGAAGGAACGGGAGGCAAATATTCTCTTGATTTTTCAAGCTTTAGTTAAACAATGTAAGTATGAATTTGATGAAGAAGAATTGGATTCAGCTGCTGAAGATTTATATAAGAAATTTACTGAAGAACTCAAAATAGTTGATGATATGGAACTTATGGAATATTTGATCCATAGAAAAATAACCGCAGACCAATTGCTGGCCGAATGTAAGGAAGAGGCATCCAGAAGGATTCTCTGGGAACTTATGATAAATTCTGTTATTGAGAAAGAAGAGATAAATCTTACTCCGGATGAAATCAAATATCTTGAAAAGCGAATTAACGAAAGCCGACAAAACGGTCAACTCCCCGAAGAGTTTATGGACATCAATTTTTTACTGGCATCGTATTTACGAAAAAAAACAATAGACTATTTGCTAAAAATCAATTTGGCAAGGGTGTATCCCGAACTCTGTGTAAACTCTAAAATTGATGTAAAATAAGGCGAATATTTTATGGGAGCAATAGCTTAAATGGCTGTCGCTCCTTTTGTCTGCATTATACAAGAATTTTCAGGGTTGTC
>NZ_JAPDHR010000009.1:0-101849 GCF_030063005.1 Dehalobacter sp. | reverse complement strand
GTAACTTTTTCCGTTGTTCTCTTCTCTCGGGACTGATTCTCCTCTTTACCATTAATAAAAAACCTCCATGTGATGCTCTTATCTTACATTACTCTGGAGGTTTACACAAAATCTGAAACGGTCTCTTAAACATGGCTACCTGTACTGCACGATATTTAGAAGTTATATACTTCTGGTTCTTCTGTAAATGAACAAATACTTGCTGTTACATCTTTTAAATAGAACGGCGCCATAATATCCGCTGGGAACATGGTTGCGATTTTCTCGTCCATCCCTAGGAATGTGTTTACTGTTTCTTCTGAGTCTTCAAGTACTGCAGTGCCGTAAAGTCTTAAGAATTTCTCTCCGTCATAAGCAGAAATAGATACTTTATTATCTGCTTCTAATTGCTTAAATACATTCATTGGTTTAGCTGCTACAAAGTATAATTTGTCATTATATGGAATTGCAATTCCCATTGGTCTTACATCAGGTGCTCCTTCACTATTTGTAGCTAAATAAAACACCTTACTCTTGTTTAAAAATTCTACTATTGCTTTCATAAAAAAATCCTCCTTTTGTCTTATGCAACATATTTTATTTATTCTCAATATGATTATAGCATTCACAGCTTTTTTTGTCAATACATCTATTTTTAATAGGTACTATCATTTTTGATACTGACTTAATGAATTGAAAGCCTTTTGTTTTATCTGTTAAAAAAGAAATTTTTCTCTTTACTTCCGATAAAAAATCAAAAATTTGTTTCATTTATCGTTGTTGGCACATTATTTTTAACTGCTTCAATGACATTTACAAATGCTTCAACTGGTTGCGCACCATAAATAACTTCCTTTTCATCAAAGATGAAATACGGCACACCATTGATTCCTTTTGAATGAGCATTCTGTTCAGCTGTCCTTACTTCTTGACTATAAGCCGACGAAGTTAGAATGCCTTTTGCTTTCTCTCTATCTAACCCCACTTCAACCGCAAGGTCTAACAGTGTTTCTAGATTGGAGATATCTAAAGCTTCAATAAAATAGCTTCTCATGACAGCTTCAGTAAATGCACTTAATCTACCCTTTTCTTTTGCATAATAAGATAAACGGTGGGCATCAAATGTATTTGTCCGTTTTAAGTCATCAAAGTTAAACACCAACCCTACTTCTCTTGCACTTCTAACAATGTTGTTATTGGTTTCAATTGCACGTTCAATACTTATGCCGTATTTCTTTGCCATCAATTGATGAATGTCTCCCTCATATTGTTTTTGCGCATTAGGATCTAATTCGAAAGATTTAAATATAATCTCAACGTCATCTGTCATCTTTAATTGTTCAAGCGCTTGTCCAAGCTTTCTTTCACCAATATAACAAAATGGACATACATAATCTGACCAAATTTCTATTTTCAATGTTATCTCCCCTTTATGAACATTATTTTATCTATTATATTGCAATAAAGACATCAATCGCCTCTATAAAAACTGATAATCTATGAACCTTTAGTTTAGAAAGTAATTCATCTGAATGAATCATTCTTCCTACGCATTTTGTAACTCAAACGCTTGAATTTTATAACCTGTTTTTAAAGCATTCTTTGTAGTACCTCTCTTTGCCTGAATTTCAACATCTTTTACTAATACATCTGATAATTCCTTTGATACTTTCTTTAAATTTTCTTCCTTTAACTTTGCTAATTCACGATTTAAACTCATGGTATCTTCCTTGTTATTCACTATGTTTAATACATATCTTTCTTGCTTGTTATTTCATCTCTCAATAGAGTTATATCTCATTTAGTCTTTTAACCTTACAATTTTTTCAGCTAATTTAACCATATGGTCATCATCTATATCAGGGTCCGAATAAAACGGATTATAAATGACGTCTTTACGCTTGATATAAGCTGTTTTCAACCCAGCACTTTTAGCACCAAACAAATCCCAATCATGAGAAGCCACCATTACGACTTCAGAGACATCCAATAGTTCTTCATTTGCTACGAATTTATATATATCTTCAAAGGGTTTGTAGCGGGCTACTGCATCTACTGAATAATACCCATCAAAATATTTGATAATCCCTGCATTTGTCAGCTGTTCTTCCATCATCGTTAGTGATGAATTGGATACTGCAATAACTTTTAAATTATTATCTTTAAGCATCTTCAGCGCTTCAGGGACATCTTCAAAAGCTGGCATACTTCTAAAAGTATTCAATATACTTGCTTTTTCATCTTCTGATAAGGATTTTCCACCTTCATGGAACACACTTTCTAACACGACACCTGCTAGTTCTCCAAAATTCTTATACGCGTTCATGCTAGCCATTACCAGAGACGTCTGAAGCAACTTTGTAAACCAATACTTTAGGACATACTCATCTTTAAAATGCTTATCAAAATGCGTTTTAAGGGGTTCCAGATTAAGTAACGTTTCATTCATATCGAAAAAAACTGCTTTAATCATTTTTTACATCTCCCATCTAAATAATTTGATTATAAAGTTTCACTTGCATAGGACTTCTTTTTTTGTGCTTCAAATTGTGAAACAAATATTGCTGCTAGTATACCAACTATTAAAAATAAATATGATGCAATATTAAAGATAATCGTTGTGTTAATTGTTTCCATTACCCAACCATTGATTGACGTACCGACACCTGCTCCTAAAAACATGTTGAATGCTGCAAGAGCCATTGCTGTACCCTTCATATGAGGTAATTTCTCCTGTGCTGTGGCAATAATTGTCGACTGCATAAAGATAAAGGCTACACCAAACCCAAATAATCCCAATGACTTGATTACTACCTAAATTCCACGTTGTTTTACGAAAACCATTAAAAATCGATATTTTCGCTGAACCTACGAAGAATTCAAGTAGTTACTCCTACATTTTAACATTATTCACACCCCTTCCTCAACACATTTGAATAAGATATACCCATTATTCTCAATTAAGTTGCAAATATCACAATTCTAGGTTCAATTAATAAACCACTCGATTCATTCAAGCGATTCAAGCGCCAATTTATCAATCGTTACGACTCTAAGCAGATACATTTTTTATACACCTCTTGATAAGGATATTTGCTTGAGAGCTTCATAATCACAGACCTAGCTGTTTTGATAATTTTGGCCGCAAGAAAAACGTATTTCAAGCGAAATGTCTTTATCTGCTGCCTATATTCAGACACATCCAAGTAGTCAAATTTGAAGAGTAAAAACAGATTGTATGAAAGCATCATCATTTGGAATACTGCTTCATTTGCCCAGAATGATTTCAAAAGCAAGTGGCCTACTGACATGTCGTATTTTGCTTCTTTGATATAGTTTTCAGCATTGCCACGCTTTTCATAGGAGAGAACCACCGCTTCTGACTCTAGGTCTGTATTGGTGACAAAGAAAAAATAGTCGTACTCTGAACCTTCTAACAGGCTTAACTGAGCTCTTTCTTTTTCGGGTTTCAGAACGCGAGACACGACAAATCTTCTTTTTTTCTTCCACTTATCCAATTTTATAAGCAGCTCAGCGGTTTCTCTGCCGTCTATACCTTTAAGAAACACAGCAGAGGAAGCGGTCACTTGGGAGACAAGTGTTGCATAAGCTTTAGCTTTAATTAAGTATTTGCAACCAAGAGACTCGATTGTTTCAATGATTTCTTCATCGAAGTAGCCACTATCCATACGGAAAAAGATTTCCAAGTTTTGAGCTTTAAGAGTGGCAACAATCTCTTTAATCAGTTCAGCAGCACCATTTGCGGTGTATGCATTACCACTTCTAACAAAACCAGTGACATAGGCTTTGAGTTCATCACAAAAGGCAAACTGGACATTGTAGCATCGATTGCCCAGCTTTTTAGGATTGTAACCTTTAGTAGCGCCTTCTTGGTGGCCTTCTACATTAATGACACTGCTATCGATATCAATAGTGATGGATGTCAATCCACTTTTAGAAAGTAGCTTTTTAAACACTTTGAAGTTGATTTCTCTGAACATTTGCGTCGTTTTGAAGCTGAAGTTGCTTAAAAAACGCGACACGGTTTCAGGCTCTTTAACAGAAATATCGAATTCACGAACAAGGGGATCATTCTTTAAAAGTTTTAAACGTTCGAGCTTATCTATGCCTATAAAATGACCAGAGAGCATGGTTTTAACATGATTCATTTTAATCTTGTTTACAGAAGCGCTTTCAAAAGTGAGGTCATTTTCAATCATCTCAAAAATGCCGTTATTTTTAGTGTTCTCTAGCATCAGAAAAAGTCCTGCATTTGAGGTAAGATTTTTAGCCTTAAACTCGATTTTATTTATCATAAGCCATCTCCTTCACAACACCTCTATTTGTTACATTTTTACCCATCAAACAAGACAAAAAACATACAAATAGATGTTAATTTGCTGCAATTTTCTTTCACCCATTGGGTGAAAGAATGGTTTTGGCTTAACGATTATAAATACTTGCTTAAAGGGTTATATGAGTAGATTGCACGTAGAATCTAGGTACTATCAATCCCGATATCCGCGTTAATTGCCTAACGGCAGATTCAGAATGTACAGAAGGCAATTGTCTTGAATTGCCAGTATGGGCTTTAAGTGCTGATGATTGGGCAGTGCTGTTGCATGCATCGGAAAAAACTCAAATTCCTATCATAAAGAGAGCAATAGATATTGCCAGAATATTTTATGATCCGGAAAACACCGACAATATTCTTAAAAATCATATAGTTGCTTCGACTATTATCGGTATTTTGAACAGCTCAGAATCATCGCCATCAAGCAGTGATAAAATCAAAACTATAATTACCACATTTGGAACTGATGAAATTAAATTAGATAGAAATATCGAGGCAACAGGCAAAAAAGTTAGAAGTCTCTTGAACGTAAGTTATGGACAATTTACTGATATCGAAGGTCTCCAAGTTTTTTGTGAAGACTTTCTTTTGAATGATGTTAATGAGCGTATCACACGTTCGAACAATGTGGTATATGACATTGTTCAATTCAAAAATGCGGTTGATTTTGCTATACTTTATGAGGGGAGTATAAGTTCTCAACGGATTCAAGAATATACAGCTACTCTTTCAACACGTTTACAGGCGCTAATAGATAGTGATCAGGGTAGAATATTGACTAAAACGAGTTTTTCAAGGATAGATGATTATGTTGAAAGTATTCTTGGTACGAATCAAATTGTAAATATTGATATTAGTAGTTTAGATGACTCTTCAAGCGAAGTTGTGGTGAAGGTCATTACGAAACTCTTTTTTGATCATCTAAAGAAAATGAATAAAAAAGCTGATATGCCAGTTAATCTGATTATTGAAGAAGCTCATCGATTTGTGCGAAGTGAAAACCATTCTGGCGCTCTTAATTACAATATATTTGAAAGAGTTGCTAAAGAAGGAAGAAAATACGGCCTGCTTCTTGGAATTTCCTCACAGCGTCCGAGTGAGTTATCGAAGACAGTAGTTTCACAATGCAGCAACTTCATTATTCACCGGGTACAGAATCCAGATGATTTGAGTTATATTTCCAGAATGGTACCTTACATTAGTGAGGGAATCATTAATCGACTTACTTATTTGCAAACAGGGAATGCGCTTATATTTGGGACAGCAATCAATTTGCCAACGCTTGCAAAATTTGAAAGAGCAAATCCACCGACGGATAGCCATAATGCGAGGATTTCTGAAAAGTGGTATACAACGATGTTTACTAATGAAAATCCAGTTGAAGAACTTGTATATGAACCATGTTGATTCTTGATCAAACCGAAAGAACAATCTAGTGAAATCAATCAATTACAAAGCTGGTTGAGCGATATTGAAATTAATAGCGTCTATGATGCTGGACATGTCGAAGACCTTAAAGCGCAAATTAATACATTGAAAGAGAAATCACTTTTAGAAGAACTGAAAGAATTTTAAAAAGTAGAAATGTTGTTAAAGGATATTGATGAGCATAGAAAACAAATTGATTACTTTTTTGGAGAAGTCAAAGCGTTCAATTTGAAAAATATTCATGACAGGAAAAAACAGCTAAATAATTATTAAACTTCTTTACTTAATAGAGAAAATATCTTTTCAAATATGCTTAACGAATTTCGCAGATTAGAAGCATTAGAACGAAAATTAATGAAGCCAGAATATCAACGAGATAAAGATGGAATGGTAACGGTCGAATTTGCTCTATGGTCAAATTCAGACCTTGAATCGCTTGCAGTATATGATGTGGATAATTATTTGGCGCTTGAACAATTATATACAAGTATCGAAAGTATTGCTGTGCCGATTTGAGATTTGAAAAAGCTCCGTGATAAGTATAGTTTTATTGACAAAGAAATCAAATCAAGATTAGATAGCATTATCGAGCTATTAAAGAAATCCTTAAACCAGACTAACTGGCTATTTAAAGGCGTGTAAAACTTCAGCTAACACGGCATCTGATGCAAGGGCTTCGGGCTGCTTTGGTGCAGATTTGGACGGTGGCCCGAATCCACACCCCTTCGTCGGGGAGCAAGTCCCTCTTTGGGGTCATTCTTCTCCTGTCTGGCTCAAGGGCGTCGGAAATGCGGAACGTTGGGTGAAATTGTTATGATAGTTTTGTTCAAAACGGGAACACGATAAGGAGAAAAAACATGGCATACCTATACTCAGATGAAGAGCTTGAAAATTATGAGATTGAAGACATCTTGATAATAATGGATTCAAATGTTTGGCTTGATCTATACACATACCCACCTGCATCAATAGAAAATATTATTGAGTGCTTCAACGAAAACATGGGCTCCTTTTGGCTACCTTATCAGGTTTACATAGAATTTAATAGGCATGTAACGAAAAGCCGTGATGAAGCATTATACCGTTATCAAAACATCAAAGCTGAAGTCTGCAGACTGATATCAGATTCTTCAAATAAAATAAACGCCGAATTTAACAAACATAAGAATAAGGGATTTGCAGATGCGATTGAATTACAAAAGCATCTTCAGGATGAACTCAGCGAAACGATAAAAAAATCAAAATCAGAACTTGATAGCCTGTATGATAGCTACAAAGAGGAAATTGCGTGTGTTGAAAAAGAGAATGACATAATTGCCGGTTTAATTGAGAACCTTAATCAACAACGTGGAGACAGCGGCTTCTTAATAATGGAGCTTCTTGGAATATATGAAGAAGGGGAACGACGATATAAATATAAAATGTCTCCGGGTTTTTCTGATGAGAAGAAGAAAGATAACGTGGAGTCAGAGCAACAATTTTTGCTAAGAAAGTATGGCGACTTAATCATTTGGAAGGAAATTATTAGAAAAACTCAAAACCAAAAAGTTACTTTGATATTTGTTGAGAATGAAAGGAAGTCAGACTGGTGGGATTTGAGTGGAATAAAAAAGATACCACAAGTTCTAAAAGAAGAATTCAGTAATGGAACTTCAGAGGGTTCCAAACTAATTATGATAGATTTTGACGAGTTTCTGCATCATTTTGGGGGGAAGTTCAACATGCTTGCTGGATCTGTATCGGAAATAACAAATAGAGCTAAGTTTAGTAAGCAAGTGCATGCATACATTCAGAACTCAAAACATAATATTGTTGAAATCATGGTTAATGAGTACATGGAGAACAATGGTTATGGAAACGAGCTAACAGATTGTTTGACAGAAATCAGTATATTTGGTGGTTCGGTTGATTCAATTGATGATGTAGAAATTACTCGCATACAAGTGCGTGCATGCGAACTGATTCAAGATAATGATTGGGATACATTGACTATTGCAGCGGTTGTTGAAATAGAATTCGACGCTTCAATATCTGAATATGTACAAAGAGATGTTAGCCATTCGGGTAGTGTACATGCAACAATGCAATTTTCTTTGAATCTGGATTTGTTGGTAGACATAACCGACACAAATATAAGTGAGCGAGACGCTTGCAAAATTACAATAAACTACTTTGAAGACATCGAAATTCTCGCAATTGATCATGATGAGTTCTCAATTGATGTTTCGTTCGATGAAGATATGTTTAGGGACAGATAAGACATTTTTAACGTCATCTGTCGTTAGACTTCTGGCAGCTCTGGGCGGATTCTGACGGTCGTTCGAATCGACACCCATTCGTCAAGGAGCAAGTCTTTCTTTGGTGTCATTCTCCTTCTTTCCGGCTCAATTGAGTCTACAATGTGAGCCTTTATCTTAAATAATTCTTAGTCCTCTGTTGCTAGTTAAAATCCATACGTGGGATTGCCACCATTTCTATCACATCCTAAAATGACTGATTCATTCTGTGGATCACGTTCAATTGTATAAAAGCTACCATCCGTTATCCATTTTTAACAGAGCAGAAATTCATAAAGCGAAAAAATCCTAGGGGGGCATTAAGCCTCTCCTAGGATTATTACCTTACACATGTGATATTTCATTGATTTCGGTGACGCTAACCTTGTGATTAGAGAAATTTTTTCAAAAACTTTTCAATTGAACATAATCCTCTTTCAATAGATTCAGCAACTGATACTTTACTAACTCCTTCAGCCCGTGCGATTGCGGTTTTGCTCATGCCTAAGAAGAAATGGGCATAGATTCGCTTTGCTTGCTTGTCGGGCAATGATGCTATTGCTGCATGGAGCTGTTCTTGCGTCAACTTGCGTTCGTAAAGCTCATCAGGAGAGAGGGAAACGAAAAGAATATCCCGTTCAATACCATCTTCACGGTCAAGGGAGTACGTAGCTTTATAGCGACGCTTTGTTCGTTCATAGGTTTCCTCTGCCTTAGCGTATTCTTTAAATACTTGTGCCAACTCTTCCGGCACGTCAATCAATTTATCTTCTGTGAAGTAATAAGGGTAAATTTCCTTTAGGTTTATGGTTATCATATTTGACCATCCTTTCAATTTTTAAAAATCTGATTGAAAGGACAGTGGGCGGAGATCGCCCGGATTTTAATCTGAAAAACCTATAAATCTGAAGAATAAAAAAACGCACCGAGCCAGAATGGTTCGATGCGTAAAGCACAATAAACAATTTCACCTTAAATTTAGGGCAAAAAGACACCATAACCCTCCTATGAGTTATGGTGTCTTTATTTTTTGGTATATGACGTTTTCCATGGAAGTGCGGAATTCGGCTATATGTTTTGTTTGAGTAAACTCCATTTAGAACCATAGGTATGATGTTTACAAGTGATATAGCTCATTGTGTTACTGACCTCTTTCATTAACACATTGCTCTCCATGTTTTTCACTCCGTTTCTATTGAATGTTTTATTTATCTTCTGCAATACTGCCAGTTGGAATTGCTGAGCAAATATCGCCAATGTCACAGTGTAAAACTTCACAAATTGATAGCAATACGGCAATAGAAACAGGCTCATTTTTATTCAGCTTTGTGATTGTTCCTGCCGATAGTCCGGTTAATTTTCTCAAATCACTTTTCTTAATATCTCGCGTAATAAGCTCAATCCATAATTTCTTATAACTAATATTCATATCTATCCCTCATTTATCGCCGACTTCGCTTTGCAAGCATTGTAATAAGCATTATAATAACAATTACATTATAGATCAAATCTCATAGATTTACAAGATTTTATAACAAATAGGTAAAGAAAATCACACGTTTTTGAGATAAATGCATATTGTTTGATAAAATCAAAGGAATATGAGAGAGGGTACTGTTTGTTTTCTTTGAAACATTCGTGGCAAGCAGGGCAAGGTGGTACACACCTTGCGATTTTGCTTGTTGGGGACTCTCCCCAATCCCCACTAAACACACAATAAATTGTGTGGCTACGCTCCCTTTGGGAGCTGAAAACCATAGGATGGGTTATCTCTGTTCCAGTGGTTTTACTTTCTCTTTTTCAGGCATTTCACTTTGTAAAAGTCGATCAATATTAGCCTTCGCAGTCAACACTTCCTGCATTTCTTTTTTTGCATTGTGGTATGATCCATAGGCTTTTTTCTTTTTGGCAAGTAGCTCAGCATACTCCGCTTGTAAATCTTTAATCGTTGGTAGCTTTTTCATCCCAAGTTCATCGAAAGTCGCTTTAGCTGCCTTGTGTAAAAGCAGGTCGGAAGTGTGCTCTTCATAGAATTTTTTGGAGTAGCCTGCCTTACGGTAGGCAGTATAAACATCACGGGTTTTTGCGTAATTGATGATATGAGCTTTGAGTATGGCGATCTCTGCCATGCGCTTTTCCGCAGTCTTGATTTCTGAAGAGAGCTGATTGAAATTGCTAGTGGCAGTCTGCGATTTTCCCTCTAAATCCTCATAGGCAAGAAGCTTGTTTTCCGTTAAAAAGTTGATAGTATGTGCCATTTGCTTGAGGTTGAAGATTTTTGCCCACTGCTCATAGCCTGTACCCTTGCCGGCTTGCAATTTTGCCTGTATATCTACAAGTAAATTAACACGAGGCTGTGGCTTTTGGCTGGGGTGCTTTTTATTAGTTTGAGATTTCTCGCCACTGATAACCGACTTGATTTCTTCTTCCGAATAATCATTACCGAGAGAACGCAGGCGAATGAATTTCTTTTGATTCTCTCCCTTGAAGGACAGATGGCTGCCTTGTTTAATTTCATAACCTGATTGTTTTATTTCTTCTAAGAACACTGTGAAGTCCACAGGCTTTTTTGCAAGGATTTCGTCAATAATTTGACGCAGTCTTTCAGAGTAGGAAAGTTGTTTCTTATCACCTAACCACTTGCCATAATGGCTTTTCCCACGCTTTGGATTTTCGATAATAGACAGTCTGTTTTCGAGACAAAGGCGATCAGATATTTTGCGGACTGCTTTTCCAGAGCCTAAAAAATCCCTGAACTTTTTTGTGCAGTCCAAGGAAGTGGAATTAAAAATAATATGATTGTGAATATGGGCTTTGTCAATGTGGGTTGCAACAATAAAAGCATGGTTTCCTTTGGTAAAACTCATGCCCAATTCATAGCCGATTTTGTTTGCAAGATCCGGTGATATTTCTCCCGGCTTAAAGGACTGACGTATCTGATAAGCTATCACATCATTCTCTTGCTGCCTGCCTGTAATATCAGAATACTGCCTTTTTGAAAGGAGAAATTCACCCTGTATGGTTTTGGGGTCGCACTCATAAGAGCTGATGAATTCCCCATCGTTTGTCTTGCTTGGGTTTTTCGCATAATCAGTACGATCAGCAAGGCAATCTGCAATGGATTTGCCTTTGTTTTGGTGCATGGAAATTAAACGTGTGGTAGCCAGGATAACACCTCCTTTTTATGAAAAATAGCACTTAGAAATGGAAATCTAAGTGCTAAACTATTTATTTGATACCTGCATGGTATTAAATAGATTTGAGGCGCTCATTTATCCCGCCCATCGTACCAAGGAGCCATGCGGCGAGCATGGGGATTCCATAGGGACTGATGAGGTAGGCAATGAACATTGCTTTTAATCCTTCTTCCATTTCGCCCAAGAATACCATTGCAGCAAAGCCCAGAGCAAACAAGAAAAAGGCTAAAATTGAAAGCAGCATCGAGCTGAATACGCAGAAAAACTGGCACACAAGTAAAATGATAGATACCATAAGTGTTATAGGAAACAACAATATTTTAAGTAGTATTCTCATAAGAACGACCTCCATTTCTTTGGGATAAGCGTACCAAACCTTTTTCTGTATGTCTATGATGTGGATTTCAAATGGCAGAAAGGCGGCAGAGTATTTCATCTGCCGTATCCCAAAGTTTGTCATAGCTTTTTCGTAATTCCTCAATGTCATCGCTGTAAATATTGCCTGTTTCATGCACTCGCTTTGTAAGCTGATTTAAGCTGTTACTGGTGCGGCGAAGGAGACTTACCAGCTCTCGTATATCGGATAAATCAAGCTGTATGACATAGCCGTCCACCGCCATCTTGCGAAGATAGGCTCCTAAATTTTTTGTGCCGAGCTGTTCCATTTTTTCTGTTATAAAACTGCGTTCCTGTTCGCTCACCATAAAGTGGAGTTGAATATTTCGTACTCGTTTTGCCATTATCGCGCCTCCATTTGCTTCTCGTGTTTTACCTTTTGCTCCTTCCCTGCTCTTGGATGCTGCTTTAAGCTGTCTAAGATAGAAGGGCGGTCTTTTTTGCAAAGAGCATCACTAGAAGGGGAATGACCGCCTGCGTCCATATTAAGCTCGGCATCGAGGGTAGAGAGCCTTACAGTTTTCTCCTTAAGCTCTTGTTCTTGTAGGAAAGGCTTGCCAAGCTCTGCTTTTGCAGCCGCTTGTTGATTGTAGAGATTTTCGAGCTGATCTGTCACTGCTTTTAAGCGTTCAGGCATAGCAGCAAGAACGTTGTCTATACGAGTAAGATTGCCCCTGGAATCCGTACCGAGCTTAGCAGGATGGCTCATTGCTCCCTTTAGGGAGAGTTGAAACTCCCTGTTAAAGCTGTCAAAGGATAGATGCATGGAAAAGCCACGGTAACTGCCGATTTCCACGGATTCACTGCCTTTTACTTCTTTGCAGGCTTCTAAAAGTGCTGCGCCTGCGTTGTCCTTATCAGTTAAGGCATCGCTCTTAATAACCATCGGCAGAAATTCGCCATCTTTGAGGGTATGCCCTTTAAGGGTCTGTAAATCCTGCTCAAAGCCTTTAATGTAGCCTTTATTTCTTTCTATGTTCTCAGGAAAGTATTTCAGTAAATTATCTTCAAGGCGATACTGGCTGCTTTGGTGGTTTGCCTTTAATAACTTGAGCCTTGCCACATCAATATCTAAATCCATCTTTTCCTTGATTTTGGGGTTGCCTGCACACAGAGCCTTGATTTCCGCATAAGAGAGAGCTGCCTCGTCTACATCCTCGCAGGAACGGACGGGACTTTTGGAGGTCATGATCTGCGAGATGAATTTCTGCTTGTTTTCTACGGTTTGCCAGAGGTATGCATCAAAGGTTGCTTCGGTTACATAGCGATAGATCCCGACTTCTTCATTAAGGTTGCCTTGCCGCTCAATTCTGCCTGAACGCTGGGTTAAATCTCCCGGACGCCACGGGCAGTCAAGGTCGTGGAGAGCGACAAGGCGGTCTTGGATATTCGTGCCTGCGCCACATTTAGCGGTACTGCCAAGCAATACACGGACATCGCCACTGCGTACCTTTGCAAACAGCTCTTTTTTACGCACTTCGGTATTTGCCTCATGGATAAAGGCTACCTGTTGTTTGGGCATTCCCATTTCCACCAGTTTGTTACGAATATCATCATAAACATTAAAAACAGCAAGAGGTTCAGTCACACTATCCGGAAGACTGTCCTCAAGTGCTGCAAGCTCAACACCGTTAATGGTTTGTGATCCTGCCTTTGCCGCTCGCTCGTCCGGTGACATGATTCTCCCCTTTGGAGTAGAGATGTCGCAAAAAACAAGCTGTGTCAGCTTATCCGCAGAACCTTCTTGCCAAATGCGGTAGATGTTATTTACACAGGCATTGACTTTGCTTGCTTTATCATCGGGGAGGAGTGGGTTAATAATGCGTTGATCTAGCCCAAGTTTTCGACCGTCAGAGGTGATTTTGAGCATATTGTCGATGGAAGGGTCAACTTTATTTGCATGGACTTCGGCAGCTCGCTTTGATAGATCCTTAACCATATCTGATTGAATCTCCGTAGGTTTTACTGCAACTGTTTCATAAATCACTTTTGGGGTTGGTAAATCTAACTGGTCAGCGGTTTTAATATCCGCCACTTCTTTGAACATCGCCATCAGCTCCGGCAGATTAAAGAACTTGGAAAAGCGTGTTCTTGCACGGTATCCGGTGCCTTCGGGAGCAAGCTCTATGGCCGTTACCGTTTCGCCAAAGGTGCTTGCCCAACAATCAAAGTGGTTAAGCCCGTTTTTTTGTAAAGTGCCGTACTGCAAATATCGCTGCATGGTATAAAGCTCCGTCATGGAATTGGATACCGGCGTGCCGGTGGCAAAAACAATGCCTTTGCCGCCCGTTAGCTCATCCATATAGCGGCATTTGAGAAACATATCACTGGATTTTTGTGCATCGGAGGTGGATAGTCCTGCCACGTTTCGCATTTTGGTATAGAGAAACAGATTCTTGTAGCTGTGTGCTTCGTCAACATAGAGCCTGTCAACACCAAGCTGTTCAAAGGTCACGACATCATCCTTGCGCTCTTGAGCCTCTAATTTTTTTAGCCGTTCCTCCAGCCCTTTTTTTGTGCGTTCAAGCTGTTTGACTGTGAAACGCTCGCCACCGCTTGCCTTGATTTCCTCAATGCCATCAATGATTTCATCGATCTGTTCATGGAGTAAGCGCTCCTGCCGCTCTATGGACATGGGGATACGCTCAAATTGGCTGTGGCCAATGATGACTGCATCGTATTCTCCCGTTGCAATCCTCGCACAGAACTTTTTACGGTTTCTCGATTCAAAGTCTTTCTTCGTAGCTACCAAGATATTGGCAGCAGGATATAACCTCAGAAATTCGCTTGCCCATTGTTCAGTCAAGTGATTGGGGACGGCAAAGAGTGGCTTTTGGCATAATCCCAGCCGTTTACTTTCCATTGTGGCGGCTACCATTTCAAAAGTCTTGCCTGCACCTACTTCATGAGCAAGCAAGGTATTGTTGCCATAAAGAATATGAGCAATGGCGTTTACCTGATGAGGTCGTAGGGCGATTTCTGGATTGATACCGCTAAACTTAATGTGCTGACCGTCATATTCACGTGGTCGAATAGAATTGAATTTCTCGTTGTACTCCCTGACAAGGGTTTGCCGCCTGTCTGCATCTTTGAAAATCCATTCCCGAAAGGCGTCTTTGATGGTCTGCTGTTTTTGCTGCGCCAGGGTGGTGGCATCTTTATTGAGAACTCGCCGTTCCTTTCCGTCAGGATCGGTTACCGTGTCGTAGATACGAATATCACGAAGGTTTAAGGTGTCCTCTAAAATGCGGTAGGCATTTGCTCTGTCCGTGCCGTAAGTTACATAAGCAGCCACGTTGTTATAGCCGATACTGTTTTTATTGGTGATGTTCCATTCGGCAGTAAAAGGGGCATATTTCACTTCAATATCGCCTTGATGCCGCCAAGGGGTATCAAACAGCTCATACATGAACTGCTCAATATAGCCTTTGTCAATCCATGTTGCACCAAGACGGACATCTATTTCCGATGCCTCAAGGTCTTTTGGCTGTGCCGCCTCCAATGCGGATACGTTTGAACTGTAAATATCCGATAGCCTTGCTGCCAGTTTTGCAGTGCGGAGCTTTTCACGGACATTCCCAGAGAGATATTCATCGGCAGTCACATAGGTGGGTTTATCCTCATTCTGAAAATCAGGCAGGAGAAAGACAACACCCGTCAATTCCTGAGAAAGCTGTTCTTCCGGCAAACCTGTGAGTTTTGCCATGTATGCCATGTCAACTGCCGCCTTTTCTCCGATGGATACCGCCAAAGCCTCACTTGCAGTATCCACAGAAGTTATGTCAGCACGTTTTTTGATGGTGCGTTTGGTGAACATATCGGCTTTGGATTTCAGGTTGCCGTTTTCGTCTACATCTTCAAGAGAGCATAGGAGATAGTAAGAATTGTCCTCTGAAAAGGCAAGGCTGTTGCCACGGCTGTTAATCAGCCCATATTTTGAGGTAAAGCTTTCATAGAGGTGGTTTAGGCGCGACTGTTCCTGTTTTATCGTATCATCACCATAATCCTCAAGCTGATAACGGATAAGATCATTGACACATTCCCTGAGATTCACCAATCCTACAATGCGTTCTTTGGCAGTTTGGTTAAGTTCGGGACGCACCATGCGGCTATTTTCACGGTAGTAGACCTCGCCATCAACAAGGGTATAAGAAAAGTTTTTTACCGTTGGGTCAGCAGGCAGGGTGGTTGCAGTGGCTACCTCCAAATCGGGCAGCTCTGCTTCAGGGATATTTCCATCAATGTTTGCCATAGCTGTCTTTAACAGCGCAGCAAGGTCGGCATTAGGAACAGGTGTGCAAGTGCTTTCCATGCCGAACTGACCGCTTTTCATCTCCATAGTACCGAGTATCATTTCAGGATGCTCGGCAAAGTATCTGTTTAGGGTAATATCATTTTCGTTGGTATCAAGGTAAATCCAATCCCGATCCACATCAATCGGTCTGTCACGCTTTTGTAGAAATAAGATATCACTTGTGACTTCTGTGCCTGCATTTTTCAAGAAAGCATTATTCGGGAGCCTGACTGCCCCTAAAAACTCGGCTCTCTGAGCAAGATACCGCCTGACTTCGGAAGATTGCTTATCCATTGTACCTTTGGAGGTAATAAAAGCGACCACACCGCCAGGGCGTACTTTATCCAGCGCCTTAGCGAAAAAGTGGTCATGAATGAGAAAGCCTTGGTTGTCATATCGTTTTTCACTGAGCCTGTAATTACCGAAAGGTACGTTGCCGATGGCAAGGTCAAAAAAATTGTCGGGGAACTCGGCTTTTTCAAAGCCTGTGATAGCGATATTGGCATCGGGATAGAGCTGTTTTGCAATTCTTCCTGTGATGCTGTCAAGCTCTACGCCATAAAGCCGTGAATCTGTCATGCTGTCAGGAAGCAAGCCAAAGAAATTGCCTGTGCCACAAGCAGGCTCTAAAATATTGCCTGTGGTAAATCCCATGCGCTCTACGGTGTCATAGATTGCCTTGATAACCGTAGGACTGGTGTAATGAGCGTTTAATGTGGAGGCTCTTGCCATTTCGTACTCATCTTCTGACAATACGGATTTAAGTTGTGCAAACTCGCCTGCATAGCTGTTGTTGTCCTTGTCAAACACCTCCGGCAATCCGCCCCAACCGATGTACTTTGACAAGGTTTCCTGTTCTGCTTTGGCGGCATGGCGTTTTTCCTTTTCAATGCTTTGCAGGGTGATGATAGCGGCGAGGTTACGCTGAAACTTCTCACGCTTGCCACCTTCTCCTAAATGCTCATCGGTAATGCGGAAGTTTTCGCCTTTTTCCTGTGCTGCTTCAGGCTGTGGGTATCGCTCCAAAAGCTGCAAAAAGTTCTCTCGGCTTTCGGCTCTCAGGATGGGGTAGAACAGTGACGGATCACGCAGGGTAATGTCATGCTGCCCGATTTTCTCAATGATAAAGACTGTATTATTTTCTAAATAAACAGTATCGCCTTTGCTGTATGGGATAGGGGACGGATCTGCTATGGTCAGAAAATTATCCTCGGCAATGAGTTGCGCTATACGCCGCTGCACCTTTACCCAAGGCAGCTCTACCGACATATCACCTTGGGTAACGGAAAATGTTGAGGAATTGCCGTCATACTCATCTTTAAGCCATTCGGCTGTGCCACGCTCACGGCTGTGGTCTTGCATATACGACACTACATTTCGCTTGCTCTCTGTATTGCCATTCCAAGCCAGCAAAGCGGCGTCAATGTCTGCCTGTGCGATTTCTTGTGCTATGGGTGCAGGCTGTGGAGACTGTGGTGACTGTGACGATTCATGCTCATGGAAGGTGGTATCCAGTCCGGCGGAGGATCTTTCACGGCTCACAAACTCGTTTTTTTCTTCGGTGGTTAAATAGCGGTCAGCTGCAACCAAAGCACGAAGATGTTTTTCTACATCTGCCCATTTCAAAGTGATATCCTTTTTGGCGGTGTAGTTTTGAATGACCATGCCTTTCGATGGCTGATAATCAATAAATCCGCTTGTACCATCTGTAAAGGTGTGGCTATGTCCATAAAATCCATATTCCAGTTTCAGAAAATTAATGGCAGTTTTGCTATCAGGCATGGATTGATAGAGCTGATGGACACGGAATTTTCCATCCTGCGTGCCTGTACCACGAAAAAGTTCGTGTTCTATCTCTACCAAGGGCAAGGAAAAAGCAGAGGGCATTTCGCTCTCTGCTATACGCTGTATTTGTTCTTGTTCAGTGGGGAAAAGATTTAGCTGTATATAAGCTCCGTCAGTATCATTTCCTCCGCCTGCGCTTTCAGGCTGTTCATGTAGCCTACCCATTCCATCTGCTGCGTCATCTTGTCGGGTGGGGTCTGCGTTTTCTGCAAGTCGGTCATTATCTGAGTGAGTCGCCTGTTCGCTGTCTGATCTATCTCCAGCAGGTGTGGATAAAGTTTCTCGCTCAGGAGCATGGAATTGAATAAGGCTGTCCGATGTTCCTGAAGGTAGGTTTTCCGCATCCTCCCGTATTTGCCCAAGGATTTCTCCGGTGAGGTTATGCTCAGGTTGGGTATCTGATATTCCCCGTTCTTCTGATAGGTGATGCTGTTCATGTTTATCGCTCCTTTCACGTTCCGTTTTTGTAATGGTTATGGCAATCTGCCTGAAAACTTGCTCTGATTGCTCGCTGACAGCCGTACCCAAAAGGCAAACAGCATCAGCGGTATTGAAATCGAAAATGGGGAGAAAGTCCTCATGGCTGAAATATTTTTCGGTATCCAGTCCGCACCGTTTCATCAGGGTGTAAGCTGTGCTAACGGTGACGGCATCCACAAAGGCGGATCGAAGGTTGTCCTCGTCATATTCCGCTAAAAAGCTGTTTTCTGTGAGGTAACGAATATCCTCCCTGTGATTGTCATAATACTCCCTCGAAAGATTTCGTGCAATGATGTCAAATCCTTCGACTAGGGGATTTCCTGTTACATCAAATTTGTCTGTGAGCATTTCTAAAAGCGGCTCGATGTGATGCTCCGTCATTTGCCAGAGGAAAGGGCGGCGCGAATTTTCTCGGCCGCCCGTATCGGAAACGTCAAACACATATTTCAGTTTTGGAGTATCACCTGTGGCATCGAGTAAGGCAATGCCCGTTGAGCCACGGCGGACAAATCGGTTCATCTTGTCATTCCAAAGCTCATAATCGGCACAAGCCGTTGCATCGGGTCTTTGTGCGTGAATCATAAGTTGTTCATGGTAAGGGTATTTATACAGCCGCCCTACGGTAGTAAGAAAGCCAGTCCAGTTGGTGAGGCTACTTGTTAGGTGGGTGGCGGTATCCTCTGCAAGTTGTGCAAAGGCTTGTGCTTTTGTTGGCATTTTTATTCCTCCTGTTCCTCGAAATCGGGGATAAGTTCTGCTGAAAGGCTCTCAAACTCTGTGTCATTCATGGTTGACAGCTTATCCATAACCGTCTTGGTCAGGTCAAGCAGTTCGGTTTCATCTGCCTCAAGGTGTTTTTGCATTTCAGAAAGCTCGGACAATAGGTCAGCCCTTGAGCCTATGTTGTAAATGCACATCAAATTGGTTTCTTCTACGGTAAATTTACTCATAATCATCGCTCCATTTCCGCACCTATAGAGGGTGCCTTTTTTGGTTTTTCTTTCTCTTGTGATGGCTTGGACTTTAGCTGTTCCACTACGGAAGTCCGTTTGTCCTGCTTTTCTGCCTGCACAGCCGTGGCAAGGTCTAAAAGGGAGATAGTACCACCTGCTTTTACGGTCGCCTCAAGCCCTGCCACAGTTGGTTGATTGTTTAAGACATCGTCAATCTGATTGTAGTTCTGCTCAGTTGACATTTCGGCAGTACGAAGGGGATTAGCCTCATTTCTAATGGCAAATGCACGAGTCCCGTTTCCCATGATATGATAGTTGCCATTATCAGAAGCATGGTGAAAACCATACCCGGCTGCTTCCATCTGTTCTTTTGTCATGGAGGCCAAGGAAAAACTTCCCCGTGGTGTATCAATCCGATCTCCGGTTAGGTAATTATCCGGAACAAGGGGGGAAGGCTCTAAAAATTGAGGCAGTTCCTGAAAGCCAAAGCTATCTACATAATGAGAGGATACAACATCGTTTATCTTTAAGGCAATGATGTCGCTGACGGATAGGGAATGTCCTGTAAATCCGTTTGGATGATTAATATTGAACTGTTCATAAATCTGGTTCAAGATGCTGTTTACATTGCCATTAAAATCAGTAAGGGATGCGGAATAGATAAAGTCATAGTTTTCATGCTCTGCTTCAAGTCCGGCATTTTGTAAACGCTCCAGTCCTTCAAAACGATAATCCCGGAGTTCTTCGCCACCTTTTAGCTGATAAATGGCAAAGGCATCATAGGTGCCTTTTATAAAGAGCTGTTCTCGTATTTCGGGAGAGAGTTTGCCATCGCCTTTCATTTCCTCATAGTCCTGGAGGGCAGACCAGTCGGCTTTTTCTATCCCAAATAATCCGCTGTGATTGTCAATGTCCTCACGCTCAAAAGCCATTGCCTCGGTATTGTCCTCATAAAGCAGATACACGGTTAAGTCCTGTTCGAACAGCTCGGCAGCCCGTTCTTGGGAGAGAGGGAGCATTTCATCATCTAAGTAGCCGTAAGAATTGCGGTCTGCAATACTAACACAGGAGTCGGGCATAGGATAGCTGTGTTCCTCGGAAGGTGGCTCCGGTAAGGGGTCTTTTGCAGTATCAACCACAACTTCAAGACTATCAAGATGTTCCTCCAAATCATTAAATCCATTCCAAACATCATCTAAAACAAGCTCGCCCTTAGCATTTATAATTACACTTGCCGCCTCATCGCCGTGCTCCTCATGCTCAAGGAGAAAGTATTCCGTTCCGGTTATTTCGGTAGTATCAATAACATACCAAGTACCGGTATGCCCATTCACCTCAATATTGGTGCTGTTTTGAGAAATAGTCGGTTTTTCCGTTGCTCTCATGCTTTCTTGCCAAACCTGATCCGCTTTGGCGGTCAACTCGTCATAGTCAATGGAGGTCGCATTTTCTCGGTCTGCAAGAGCCGATATGCCACTGATGGGGTCATCTTCAACAATCTGTTCGATTGCCTCATAGATGGTAATGTCGGGATTGTCGTAGACACCACCGTCAAGGAGGTTATAGTCCTTATCATAAATGGAAAAATCATAACCGCCCTCAGTTTCCTGAATGGAGAAATATAGCTCGCCTACCTGATAGGCTAAGTGTTCGGGAGCTTGCTCCAAGTCTTGTTCCTTGGCGAGTTCGAGAAAATGACGGTCAATATCCCCAATGAGGGCAGAGGATGTTTTGTTGATAAGTTCAAGGGAAGAACGCAGCTCGGAAAGCTCTTTTCCCATACTCCACGAGGCGATATATCCAAAACTATTGTCGTCGGTTTTGATACCGTAGTAGGTACATACAGCGAAGGCAATACTTTCTGCTTCGACTTCCTCGGTGCGACGGTCTTTAGGTATGGGAGGTGGTGCGGCTTCATCCTCTTTGACAGCTTGTTTTTCTTTTTCATAATTATGCAGCTTAGAATGGGCAATCTCATGTATCGCCGCCGACACGGTCCGAACCTCGCTCATGCCCTCACGCAGAGCAATTCGCTGTTCACGGCTACTGAAATAGCCATCTTTTCCTGCTTCCATGTGTTCAAAGGCGATGGGAACAGGGGAGGAACGTTTCAAAGCCTCCATAAATATTTTGTACTGACTGACATCACCTGTCAGGTCAGCTGCGAGAGCAGGTAATGGCTCACCCTCGGTTTGGGAGAGATCAAATACGGAAACCACCTTAAACATTGGTATCTTGATTTCAACTTCTTCGATCTGTACTTTGCCGTGTTCATCAAGCATCGGGGCATGGGTTACAGGATCAACCTTTTCCTGCTCCTTTTTCATCTTATAGGGGGTAGGGGCAATGATTTTTATGCCACGTTCACCTTTTTTCACATGGCGGGAAAACTGGTCACGCCACTTGTTGAAGCCTGCCACAAGGGTGGCATCGGGTTTTTGCATAGCAATGAGCAGGGTGTTGTTAAGGGAATAGCTATGAAATCGTGACATGGTACGAAGGTATTGCATGTATCTGTCGCTTTCAAACAGCTCATTGATACCAGTCTCTATGCTGTCAGTAATCTCTTTCAAGCGTTCTTTTGTTGTATTGTTGTCTGCCATAGGGCATTACTCCTTTCGGTTTTTCAAAATGAGGGGGGAATTGGCATAGCGCTTAGGCCTTATTTCTTCTTCACCTCAAACTCCATCGTGAAATTCACATATTTATCGCCTGTATCATCAAGCGAAACAACCGCATCATAGGTCTTACCTGTCTTTTCTGAATAACAGCCTGTGAGCTTTACTTTGCCGTTTTTCAGTAGCTCTGTTGCAACGGATTTGGTAAGGCTTTTTTTCTTTGCGGTAAAAAACTTGTTATCTTTCCAAAGGGCAAAGCCGCAGGTCTTGTTCAGGCAACAAAAGCCTTTCTTATTTTCAACTACATCATTGCCACAGCGAGGACATTTGCCTAAAATTTCCTGAGTGGACGGGAATAGGACATCAGCCCCCTTGATTACCTCATAGATTTTGACAAGACTCACGGTCATTTCAGAAATCTCTTGTAGAAAGCTGACGGGAGAGAGATCCCCATGCTCAATCAGCTTTAGCTTTTCCTCCCATTCGGCAGTAAGCTGTGGAGATTGGATCGTTTCTGGCAATACAGTAATCAGAGAAATCCCCTTTGTAGTAGGCAAAAGGTACTTCACCTTTTTAACGCCTTTACGCTCCAATAATTCGGTTTTAATGAGCTTTTCTAAAATCCCTGCACGAGTGGCAGGGGTGCCAATACCCTTACGGTCAGTGTCCTCCAGTGCGTTGTTGGCATTTTCCATAGCGGCAAGAATGGTATCATCCGTAAAATGTTTTGGTGGACTGGTCTTTCCCTCCTTTACAGCTGCTTTTGAGGTAAAACTATCGCCCTGGTCGATTTTCGGAAGGGCTTTTTCTTTATCTTCCTGCGGCTTTTCTTTTTTCATGGTAAGGTAGAGCTTTTCAATGCCACGAAAGCCGTCTGCAAGGATAGTTTTGCCCTTGGCAGTAAATTCTGCACCGCCTGCATTCGCCTTTACAATGGTTTCTCCATAACGGCAGCTCTCGCCCACAGCACACACCAAACGCAGGGCAATGAGCTGTAAAACTTCACGTTCCCCAAAGGGCAAGGAAGCAATGTCACAGCATTGCAGGTTCATCGTGGGGATAATGGCATGGTGGTCGGATACCTTGCTGTTATCAGTCACTTGCTCCAGAGAAATAGAAAGTTTTATGTTTTGGGGCATAAAAAAGCCTGCGGCGGCTTTTACCACAGCAGGGGTGTTTGCTGACATATCCGAAGTCAGGTATCGGCTATCCGTACGGGGGTAGGTTACGAGCTTTTTCTCATAGAGGCTTTGAGTGTAGGAAAGGGTCTGTTCAGCGGTAAAGCCGAGCTGCCTATTTGCTTCTCTTTGCAGGGTGGTAAGGTCATAGAGTTTGGGTGGATTTTCGGATTTTTCTTTGGTTTCCACACTATAAAGGGTAATGCTCTGACCATCACAGGTTTTGCACAAAGTTTTTGCCGCCTGAATATCTTGGAGCTTTTCGCTGGAGAGCGTGAAACCGCCACAATCAAGTTGTACCGTGTAAAACGGCTCCGACTTAAATACTGAGATAGATGCTTCACGCTCCACAATCATGGCAAGGGTGGGTGACATGACTCTACCCACGTTTAAGGTTTGCCCATAGAGAACGGAAAACAGTCTTGTGGCATTGATGCCCACGATCCAATCGGCTTTCGCCCTGCAAAGAGCAGAGTGGTAAAGATTATCGTAATCTTTACTGTCACGCAGGTTCTGAAAGCCCTCCTCAATGGCCATTTCCTCCATAGAAGAAATCCACAAGCGTTTTACTGGTTTTTTGCAGCTGATTTTTTCGTACACCAATCGAAAAATCAGCTCGCCTTCACGCCCTGCATCGGTAGCGGATGTGATAACTGTTACATCCTTTCGATTTACCAGGTCTTTCAATACTTTCATCTGTTTTTCCTTGCCCTTAGAAATGCTGAATTGCCAGTTTTCGGGAAGGATAGGTAAATCGGCATATTCCCACTTTGCGTAGCGCTTTTCATAGGTATCGGCGGTGGCAAGCTCAACCAAATGTCCTACGCACCACGATACGATAAAGCCGCCGCCCTCCATATATCCGTCTTGTCTTTTGTTTGCGCCGACAACAGCAGCAATGCTTTGTGCTACTGATGGCTTTTCTGCTATAACTAAATTCATTCGCCTGTTTTCCTTTCCTTTTGGAGGAATATAATGCCACGGTAGTGCTGTGACTTATCCTCTTTTTTTGGATGCTTTACAGTAGTAGGGGCAGTAGGGGCAGGTGATTTTTGCCCCTGCCCATAACGTGGATTTTGGTTCGCAATTTTCTTATTGTCGTTGTTAGTAAATAGGCTCACTTTGCATCAGCCTCGCTTTCTGAATCGTTTTCAGTTTCGTATTCTTCCTCGCCAGCATTGTTCTCGTCCTCATCCTCGTCATAGTCATAATCATAATCAAGCGGGTCAGTATTTCCCTTGGTTTTTGACTTGTTCTTTTGTACTTTGAAATAGTAAAATGCACCACCTCCTAAACCACCAGCAAGGAGAAACATAAGGAGAATACTGCCTGTGTTACTCTTTTTCTCAGGTGTTGTCTCAATAGGCGCTGTTACCTTGCCGGTACATTGGTTTAGGTCACTCATGCAGACCGTGCAATCGCTTTTAACATGGCCTGCCTCGCATTTCTCGCTACAACTGCATATTTTGGGCGTTTCTGACTTTTTGTCTTTGTCCTCAATGAGCGCCATTAAGTCGGCTTCGTCTACTAGGTTTAGGAAATATACATTTTCCTTATCGCCTGAACGGTCAATGACTAAGTAAAAGTAGTTGCCATTTTTGGATTGCAGCGTTACAAACTGTTTATCCTTGGACTCTTCACCCTTAATATCATCCACAAGGGTCAGGTTTCCGTCAGGAGTTAAAGGAACAGTGACAGGATTTTCAGTCGCTTTGGGAGATGGAGCAACGTTATTCTCGCCGCCGTTGGCAAAAGCGGTGGTGGGGAATACGCAAAGACACATCATTACTGCAAGCAGCATGGTAAAAAGCCTTGTTTTAATTTTCTTCATGGTGATTATCCTCCTGTGTTGTTGGCATTAAAATAGGCGCATCGTTTTTTTCACGATACGCCTTTAGGAAGATGGAAAGCTCGCCGGTATTCATCTTCATGCTACGGACAAGCTCTACAATTTCCGTATTCTCAATCTCGGTTTTTTGTTGTTCCAATTCACGCAGTTTAGCCTGTTGTTCTGTGATTTTTTGCTTAATCTTGTCAATCTCCATTTGGAGTTTGTTCAGCTTATTATTCATAGAGCCTCCTTTAATTCATTAATCCATATCCCATGATGACATTGCTGTTTAGATCATAATCTCTGATACGGCAGGAATCGCCGCTGTTGCCCTCTATGGTATACACCCGCTTACCATCTGTGCCGATGACAATACCTACATGATCTGAGTTGCCGTCACCCTCCCAATCAAAGAAAATCACATCACCGGGAGCCAAATCCTTGTAATTACCGTTTGCCCACTGTCCGTAATTACGAAACCAAGGAATACCCTGCGAGTGGCAGGCGGCAAACTTAGGTTCGCTGTATCCAGCTTGATTTAAGCACCATGATACAAAGCAGGCACACCATTCTACACGGCTGTTAAAGCCATACCAAGACCAGTAAGGCTGCCCACCTACATTTCCGACTTGATCTTTTGCAATGTTCACAATGTTTTGGTTGCCTTCTCGTGTGCCGTTTTCAAATTTTACACCGCTTAAATCAGTAGAAGGAGCAGAGTTGTTTGTACCACCGCCAAAGATAAATGGCTTGTTGCCCCTTGTTTCGAGATAGATACTGTACATTTCAAGTTGGTCGTTGTTCAAGAGCCTATTTGCGATGGCCGTGACTGAGAAGTTATCAAGTTTTACATTTAAAATGTAGTAATTGTAAGGGACTTGCACGGTATAGGTATCCCTGTGGGTTTTTCCATCTGAATCAGTCCATGTATCCGTCCTTGTTTCAGTACGGTAGCGTACCTCCACCACAGGGGTCAGAGTCAGTTTGTACTGTAAATCAAAGACACGCTGCAACTCGCCCTGCACCTCGTTTGGTTTGTAGGTCTGGAGCAGTGAGGTTAAGTAAGCTGCAAGCTCATGAGGATTATGCCCGATGGTATCAAGGTCATAGCGGTACTCATCATAATCGGGATACTCACTTTCAATCTTGTCAATTCGTTGTTGCAAGGTATTTTCTAAGGCAGTGTAGTTGTTATCGGTGGCGATAATATCCGCATCCTCTGAGGTGTAGGAAGTACCAATAATGCTATTTAACCCACCTTCAAGCATGAGAGAGCAAGAAGAAATCGTACTCATGAGAACGATGATAACAGCGGCAATAGCAAGGAGCATAAAAAAACCTTTTCGGTGACTGATAATAAATTGCATGAGTTTATCCGACGCCTCCGCCACAGTAGTAGCCGCCTTTTTGGTATTGGCAGCAGTCTGATGTGCGGTCTTTGCTCCTTTACCATACCTTGCGGCGAGGTACTCCTTTTTAATCATTCGCTTTTGTTGCCACCTTGAAAGAGGGTTAGAGGAGAGCTGTGGGCTATTTTTCATACTCTTTTGATAGAGGTAGTTGATCTCTGCCTTTGCCGTGCTTTTTTCTGCTTTTGAAAGCTGAAGGTATGGCCTGAGCTTATGACTGCGATAGGCACTTTGCACACGTCTTGTCACAAATTCGGCACCTTCTTCGGTTTTGTGTGCTGCCTCTAAGCCTACATTGTCCTGTTCGCATTTACGGATTTCTTTATGAACTTCAGAGAGAAGCTGCTTTTGGGGAATGGAGTTGATGCCATATGCAAGCTTGGATGGAGGCTTTGGTTTGTCGATTTCTTCAAAATATAAACGCACCTCATTTTTGCCTGTGCTGGCATTTAGGGTGCGTTCTGTGATAAGAGTTTTCTTTTTAGGGATTTTCTCATATGACTTTTCCAGTTTGTCAGCCGCTTTTTCTGCTTTTTTAAGAGGCTTTTCAAGGGTGGGGTCGGCACGTTCCTCTTCCGTAAAGGCAAGGCGAGATACCTTCCCAGCAGGTCGGAAAGGTTTTTGTCTCTTTTTACTCAAATAGTTATCCTCCTTCCACGCAAAAAGCCGCCTGTATCGCTACAAGCGGCTTAAACACAATTATTTTCCTTTCAGTATTGCGATTTTGCTGAGGTCAGCAAAATCGTGAAAATGTGCTATTCATCAAGCATAGGTGGCTCTTTTTTCTCTTTCAGCTTTTTAAGCTGTTCCTTGCCAATTTCGGCAATGCTCTTTTCGGGAGTCGGTAAATCCTCCGGCATTGTACCCTCGTTTTTTGCGATAGCTTCACGGACAGTCTGCCCAACTTGGTAATGGATGCCACTTGCCGTTTCTAGTCCTTTCGGTTGTTCACGGCGGAGTTTTGCTTCGGTCTGCGTAATGCGGAACAGGTTTGCACCGAGTTCTTCACTGCCCATATGGTCGAGGATTTTCTCACTTGTTTTGAGTTTTTTCCGTCTGTGAATATCTGCGGCGGTCAAGCCGCCATACAATCCCATGTAGCCTGCATTTTGAAACTGAGCATATTCCAATTGATCTGTGATGCCCGCTTTATGTGCCGCATCCACTAGCATAGCGTTCCAACTTGTGACCTCACCACGGATAACAAGGCGTTTATTGTCCTCGTCAAGCTCATTAAAACGATCCGCTATTTCCTGTCTTCGGGTCTGTATAGCAAAATAGGTTTGACCGAGAGCGATAGGCTCTTTGCGTGGATCGCCGTTTTGCACGATCAGATAGCAGGCATAGCGTGAAAGCTCAAAATCACTTATCGGCTTGGAGGTCGCACCTGCCTCAACGATTTTCCTGGCTTCAAGAAAATGGTCTGCACATTCAAAACCACTGTTCTGGCAGGACAACATCGCCTTATCAATTACCTTTGTGAAATTACGCCATTGGGTGTAATCAAGGACACTGGCAAGCTCACGGGCATACCAAAACTCAATGCCGTTTTCATCGGTGTGCTTTATATCTTCAAATTGTTTATATTCTGCTGCAATTAGTGTTGCCAATTTTTTCACCGCCTTCCGCTCATTATATCATTTTTTCCCATATTGTGAAATGGAAAGAAAGCTTTGGCTTTGAAAAACAACAGGGGGATAGATTGTCCCCTTGTTGCCTTTTACCTATGCTTTTTCCGTTTCAGTTGGTTTAGTGGTCATAATACGGTACAGTTCAGTATCCTTTGGAAATTTATCTGCAAAAGGTAAAATCACGTTGCCATAAAAAAGCAGACCTTCGCCCTCGCCGGAATGGGTCACATAGGAAAGCTGATGTGGCGAAATATTGAGCTGCTTAGCAAGGATTTGTCTATCACCTGAGGCTTGGTTGAGCATATACACAAAGTCAGAGTTTTCAAAGATGTTTTCTACCTCACGGGAGGAAAGAAGGTCTTTGACATTCTGGGTAATCCCTGTGGGGATGCCGCCCCATTTACGAAATCGTTTCCAAATCTCCACCGAATAGGCGGCAGTCTGTTCCTCCTTCAGGAGCAAGTGAAACTCATCCATATAATAGCGAGTAGAGCGCTTTTCTGCACGATTGACCGTTACCCTGTTCCAAACTTGATCCTGTACCACGAGCATACCCAGCTTTTTAAGCTGCTTGCCAAGCTCTTTTATATCAAAGCAGACAAGCCGGTTTGTGATATCCACATTGGTGCGGTGGTTGAATACATTAAGCGAGCCTGTAACATAGATTTCAAGAGCTGACCTGATATGCTGCGCCTCTTTTTCATCCTGTTCCTTAAGAGCATTATACAAATCCTCTAGAATCGGCATTTTTTCAGGCATAGGGTCAGATAGGTAATCAGCGTAGATAAGACGGACACAGCGGTCGATGATACTTTTTTCCACTGGCATAAGACCTTCTTTTCCTCCGACAATCAACTCGCAAAGAGAGAGGATAAAGTCGGATTTCAAGGATAGCGGGTTTTCATCCTCACTGTAATTTAAGTTTATGTCCATCGGGTTGACAAAGTCGGTACTTGTAGGAGAAATTTTCACCACCTGGCCATTGAGGCGATTAACGAGGGGAAAGTACTCAGCCTCCGGATCACATATAATGATGTCATCTGTAGTAATGAGAAAGATGTTGGTAATCTCACGTTTGGCAGAAAAACTCTTTCCGCTACCCGGTGTTCCTAAAATTAATCCGTTGGGATTTTTGAGCTTTTTGCGGTCTACCATAATGAGATTATTGGATAGAGAGTTCAGTCCATAGTAAAGAGCCTCGCCACCTGACTGGAATAGCTCCTGCGTAGTAAAGGGAACGAAAATTGCTGTTGAAGATGTGGTTAAGCTCCGCTGAATAACAGTCTGATTGAAGCCAAGCGGGAGAGAGGACATAAAGCCTTGCTCTTGCTGATAATCAAGCCTTACCAACGTGCAATTATGCTTTTGGGCGATGCCTGATGCTTGAAACACTATGTTTTCAAGCTGCTGTTTGGTATCAGCCGTGTTCAGGATTAGAAAGGTCATAAGGAACATTCTTTCATTTCGGCTCTGCAAATCCGCAAGGAGTTTTTTTGCCTCACCTCCATAAGTGGCGAGGTCGGAGGGGATAATATCCATATCATAGCCGCTTCGGACAGCTTTTTTCTGTTCCTCAATTTTCATCTTATCCAAATCAGTAATCTTGCGTTTAATGGTTTTGATTGCTTTGGTTTGGTCTACTGATTGAATATGCATGGTTACAAGGAGATTGCTTTCCATGTCGAGAAAGTCTGCTAAAATGCGGTCATTCAGTTCAGGGGCAAGTACCTGTAAAAAGGATACCGCCCCAAACTTAGCACCTGTTTTAAATATTCTGCCCTCACGAAACTCGAAAGAGGACGGTGCGATAAAGTCCTTTACCGATAGTCCTGAAGGCACAAGCCATTTCCAGTCAAAATGAAATGGCTCATTGCCGTCCATTCTCAGGATATTGTGGCAGAGCCTAAGTCTTTCTTTTCCATCAAGGGAGTCTACTGCTGCACCGATCCGCTTAAAGCCGTTCCACAGGTCATTTTCAATACGTTCGAGCCTTGGCTTTGCAATCTTCACGCTGTCAGCCTCTATGCCAAAGGTTAGATACTTGGTTTTCATCAAGCCGTTATTTCCCTTGGAAAGCTGACTATGAAGCATCTCCGTGTATTCACTACGGATACTGTCAAAATCGTCTTGTTGTGGATTAATGGAAACGCTGCTTTCATAGTCATTGGCATTGGCAGTCATGTTAAGGAAAGAAAGCTGAAAGTGAATGGAACTATCAAAGTAATTGAGAAAATCGCACCAGCTCTCAAAGATTGCGGTCTTGTCATCGTTTTGGGCAAGCTGATAGTTGATGTCTTGAAAGCGAATAGTCTTGGTGTAGAGCGTATCCGTCACACGGCAGATGCCATCGGGATACATTTTTTGAAAATGAATGGTGTCTTGTGCTGTTTTCTCTTTTTTGTTTTTTCTTCTTGCCATCAAAATGGCGGCGTTAATTTTCTGCCTTTCTGCCTTTGTTAGCTTTGGGCGAGATTGTTTTTCTACGTTCGACAATGTGCTTTACCTCCTTGTCCAATTTGTCCTGCCGTATGAGAACGGCATAGAAATTTTCAGTTTTATAGGGGCGCTGCTTGGGGTTTAAGAAACGCACCTCAATATAGTGTTTTAGGATAATCTCCAATGGCTGCCCATGTTTTTCGTAAAGGGCAAACATGAATAGTGGGAGCATGGAAAAAATCATCAATAGAGACGATGCACTTGTGCCAACACTGTCCTTTGTGAGGAAAAACAAAGGTAAGCCAACTGCAAGGGCAGCAGAGAAGCAGATCAGCTGTCGTTTGGTTAGATTTAATACCACCTTCGTTTTAACGGTGCTTAAATCTTTGGGTACGGATACATAAGCCATGAAATCTCCTTTCTGCCCTTAGTGGGCATTAAACAGGCTTTTTGCCATTGAACTTGTCTTAAAGAGGGTAAAGCAGAGCAGTACCGTGTAGCCTACACAAGTCCACACTGCCTTGATAATGTCACCATCGGTGGAAATGGACTGCACAAGAACGGCATAAATGCCCACACACACCATGATTAAAAAAGCCTGAAAGCCGAGGGCGAGCATGGCTCTTAAATAGTTCTGTCCCATACTGCCCCATTCACGATTTACCATTGTTGCAAGGGGAATTGCAGCCATTGAGGTCATTAAATAGATCTCTATCATTCTTCCGTAGATGATGACAAAAATGCAAATAGATAGGGCGGTCATGGTGAAACCTATTAGAGTGCTTTGCAACCACAAACCTAAAAGAGGGCCGAGTTCCATTTCTTTAAGACTTTCCTCCATGTTGGCGATTACTGTGGTTATATCAATATTGGTATCTGTGATGATTACACCTGCGGCATTCGATACAACATGCTGTGACATATCAAAAATCCCCATGATGATGTTAAAAGTATTTGTGAGAATCAACACAGCCACAAAGGTCTTGAAAATCCATTTGAAAAACATAAAGGTTTCTATATCGTGGAGGTTATTTTTTTCGATGACCATTTGTATCAGCTCGTAGCACATGACAAAGGTCAGGATAATGCCGGCAATAGGAATAATCACATTATCGGAGAGGCTTTGTATCATAGAAAAGACACCACCGTTCCACGCCGATGGTGTCTTACCCACTTCGCCTGCGATCTCGCCAACTTTGCTGTTGACGGTATCGAACATCCCCGACAAATTCGCTGTAATTCCACTAATAAGCAGTTCCTTGAGCCATTCAGTTATACTGTCGATGATGCTTTGCATAAGGCGTTACCAATTAACCGAACAAGCCAGAGAGTAGGGGTACAAGCGTCATGCCGATGAGTGCTACGCCACCACCTGCCATGAGCTGTTTCATACCCTGAGATTTTGCACCGGGATTATCGTTACCGTAACCTTCGAGCAAATTGATAACTCCCCAAATTCCAAGGCCTGCACCAAGGGCAATAACCAATGTCTGCAATACGTTCACTGCTTCATTAAAAAATTCCATAATTCATATCCTCCTAAATTTTTCTTATTGTTTGTGGATAAAAAATAACCGCTTATTCAGCGCCTTCAGTTTCGCCTGTGAGGTTGATTTCATAAACATCATAGACCTCATCAGGCTTTGGTTTCAGTTTTGTAGATAGATATTTTTCAATATCAAAGGTGTTCCTTTTGTCAAAATCGGATAAGTATTTGTACTGTGGGTGCTTTGTGATATCGTACTTTTCCGAGAGAAACGGTCGAACACCTCTAAGCTGTAAAATGCACTTGCCGCCATCCATTACGGCAAGCTCATCCATACTCATAAGCTCCTTTCCCAGCTTTTGATAATTAAGCCCATAGCTCCTTTGTGTACCTCTGGTGTCGGAAGTGTTGAACATATCGATGGTTTCCTTGCCAAGGGTTTCTGATAAATCCTTGAGGGTGGTTTTCTCCTTGCCTCCAAGGAAAATCATACTGTCACAGTTGCCGATAATCGTATCAGCATTGTCCTTGTAGAGAGCCTTTAACTGACTTTGTGCCTGCAACACGAGGCAGGCAGAAATTTCACGGCTACGGATGGTTGCCATGAGTTTTTCCAGTTTCGGTATTTGTCCGATATTTGCCGCCTCGTCGATCAGGCACCGCACATGAACAGGAAGCCTGCCACCGTACACATCGTCAGCTTTATCGCACAACAGATTAAAAAGCTGTGTGTATGCCATTGATACCAAGAAGTTAAAGGTATCGTCAGTATCACTGATGATGATAAACAAGGCTGTTTTCATGTCTCCCAAGGAATCAAGCTCCATTTCATCGTAAGCAGTCAGCTCACGCAGCTCTTTAATGTCAAAGGGAGCAAGCCTTGCACCGCAGCTGATTAGTATGCTCTTTGCTGTTTTTCCTGCGGCTAATTTGTACTTCTTGTATTGTCTTAGAGCAAAATGTTGAGGGTCTTTTTTCTCTAAAGTTTCAAACATGAGGTCAACTGGATTTTTATAATCCTCATCATCTTCACGCACCTCTGAGGCGTTGATAAATTCAATGAGGGTGGAAAAGTTTTGTTCATTTTCGGGAGCCTCAAAATAGATGTAGCCAATGAGTGCCGTATAGAGCAGGTTTTCTGCCTTCACCCAAAAATCATCGCCTGTCTTGCCTTCGCCTTTGGTGTTAGCAATCAAGGTAGTGACAAGTTTCAAAATGTCCTTTTCACTTCTCAGATAGGCGAAAGGGTTGTAGTGCATGGATTTTTTGAAATTGATGGTATTTAGTATTTTCAACTTATATCCATTACGAAGAAGCATTTTACCACACTCTACAACGATGCTACCTTTTGGATCTGTGACCACAAAGCTCACTGGATATTCCCTGGACTGGCACTGCATCAGATTAGGTTTTAGCCAAAATCTTGTTTTGCCGGAGCCTGAACCTCCAACAATTAACACGTTCTTATTTCTTGCGTGCTTTGGATTTTTGGGGCGGCTTGACATGGTAAGGCTCTCTGTTTGTGTCAGTATTACGTTATTGTTGAAAAGGGGGTCTACAAAAGGGCGAATGTCCTCAGATTTTCCCCAACGGGCAGAGCCGTACTCGATTCCTTTTCGGTACTTTTTAGCGTCTTTGCCTTTGAGATAAACCACAAGGCGAAGAGATGCTCCAAATAAAATGCCTATCACAAGGTCTTGAGAGTGCAAGCTCGGTAAGGGATTTTCAAAAGCACTTACAAAGCCGTCAGGCAGGGTTAGCACCTTGCTGGCAAACTCATAGCCCGCCGCAAGCCGCCATGCCTGCGATACTTTGGTAAAAAGCAGAGCTAAGATGAGGTATGGAATGTTCAGAATAAGGAGCTTTTTTGTCTTTGTGTTCATCTTAAATGCTCCTTATCTTTGTTCTTTACTTTGTCTGAAATAGTGTTTTTCACAAGCTCGGTAAATTTTTTGAGTTGTGCAAGCACTGAAGGACGTGTCGCTTTTTTCACAGCTGTGGCAGTAAACTCGGTAAATGCAGCAGTTATGGCATCGGCATCTCGCCCCTTGAAAAACACAATGTATTTGGGGGGAATCATACTCTTGTCTTTTTGCACTGCAAAATCCACACCGTATTTTCTAGCCACACGTTCAAAGCTCTTGATGTTCTTATCAGTTATTTCAATACTGGTCATGCCTTGATTTTGAGCGGCAAGGGATTTGACGCTCTGCTTGCCGTGGGGGATTTCAGGGCTGTCACGGCTTTTGTTTTTATTTTTTTGTGCTGCTAAGAACTTGAGAATAGCAGCTCTTAGCTCCCTGGCGGTCAGCTTGGTGGTGTTGATAGCAAGTGCCACCGTTTTATTTTCTACTTCTTCCTGCATGGATTAGGCCTCCTTTCATGGTTTTGTGAGATTGATGGTTATGGTCTGCCACCGAAATCGTGATTCACCAGTGCCGAATAATAATGGTCAATGGTCGAGGGGGCATTAAAAAGAGTAGCCAGCAAATATCGCCTAATATTGCGGATATAGGTGGTGTTCTTATCAAGGCAGTGAAACACATACTCGACATGCATACTGTTGATTCGTAGAAGCTTTTCTTTTACAAGCTGTGCAGGATATTCATCGCCTGCAATGTTGATTGTGGGTTTGGTTGAACAGAGTGTTTCCACCATGAGATCAATAATTTCATCGAGGCGATCGTCCCTGTAGCGTTCCCGGATACACTCGTATTCAAGATTTTCTAAAACCAATTCTTTTACTTCTGTAGCATTATCGCATCCTATCTCATCGCATCCATTCTGCTTTTGCGGTTCGTAGTTTAATGGATACGGATTTGATTGATTAGGATTTGATTGATCTATATTTAATAAATCAGGAGTTAATAAATTAGTTCTTGATAAATTAGTACTTAATTGGTGGGGTTTTACCAAGATAGGTTCAGCCTGTTCAGGTTTTTCCAAGATAGGATATTCCAATATTGGCTTAACCAAAGTTGGTTTATCCAGTATTGGATTTTCCGGTTTAGGTTGAAACTCGCTTGTATCAATGAGTTGTGGCCTTTCCAAGATGGTGTACTCTATGCTGGTAAGTTGTCCTTTTTCATTGCGTATCCGTTTGCGGACGACATAGCCTTGTTCCTCAAGCTCTTTAACAGTGGCGTTGATGCTATCAATACCGTCTTTACAGATACATGAAAGCCCTTTTGTTGTGTAATCCCAATTTTCCGGTAGAGAGAGCATGAGGGAGAGTAGGCCTTTTGCCTTTAGTGAAAGCTCGGTATTTCGCAAATGATGATTAGCCATAACGGTGTAATCTTTTGTCTTTTCTACTCTGAAAACTGCCAATCGTATCACCTCCTTTGTGAAATGGCTATTTTATCGTTCCTGCTGTTGCGTTCGCTTTTTGTGCCACCCTTCAAGGAGCTTGATAATAGTAGCCTCCATTTGCTGAGGGGTATAGTTTTTAGGGAAATACTTCTTGATTTTATCGCCTGTCAATGTGACCCTGTCTGGCTCGCCTTTCTTTTCCTCGCTCATAATGGCACACATTGCTTCTAAGTTGCATTTGCCTTCAGCACTGAATTTTTTAAGCCGTTGTGCCTGTGAAAGAGAAGGGGTAGCCTGTTCTGTATCCATTGCTTCAATCAAGATGAGCTGTTCCTCTGATTTTAGATAGGATAGCTCCACGGCAGGATTAAAGGCTATTTTCTTTTCATCGACCATTGAAAGCAATTCGGGGGTTAGTGAGGTCAGGCGAATGTAGCGTTGAACTTGATTGCGGCTTGAACCAGCCTGTTCTGCTACTATCTCATCAGCACGACTTAACTTCGTCCCAAGTTGGGACGAAGTTAAGTCTGTTCTTGAACCTTGTCGCTTAATAGCCTCCAATTTCAATTTGAATGCAAAAGCTCGTTCACTCGGCAGTATATTTTCTCTTTGAAGATTGCTGTCAACCATAATAATTGTGGCAGCATCATCGTCAAGTTTACGAATTATTACAGGCATTGTTTCAAGCTCTGCCAGCTCACAGGCTCTTTTGCGGCGGTGTCCTGATACAAGCTCATAGCCTCCATCTTCACGGGGTCTTACAATTGCAGGCACAAGTACACCATACTGTTTGACACTTTCAGCAGTATCAAGCATCGCCTCGTTGTCAATCACCTTAAAAGGGTGGTCTTTGAAAGCATATAGTTCTGATAAGGGTATTTCTACAATTTTTTCTCGCTGTTCATCGGCACGGCTTTCTTCAGTAGAAAACAAATCATCTACTGATGTCAGACTTATTTTTTTGGCGGAGCTTTTCAATTTTCAACACCTCCTTCGTCAACTCTTTATAACCTTCAGCAACTTTGCCTTTTGGGTCATGGGCAAAAATACTCTTACCTTCGGCACTTGTTTCAGCAGCTCGAACAGAATGGGGGATTTCAGCTGTAAAAATCTTCATGCTGCCTCCGTATGTTTCTCGGAGCAAGGAACCGATGTCCTTTGCAAAATTGGTACGGTTGTCTACCATTGTCAGCAGAACACCGTCTATCTTTAATTTGGGATTAATCTGTTTGTTTACCTTATGAATAGTCTGCAACAGCTGCTCCAATCCTTTTACAGGCAAATATTGAGCTTGTACAGGGATAATTACACTGTCTGCCGCTGCAAGTGCATTGACGGTCAGCATACCAAGTGAAGGCATACAGTCCAAAAGGACATAGTCATATTGCTTTCTTACTGTTTCAATATATTGCTTCAAGATGCTTTCTCGGCTCATGGCATTGACGAGAGATACCTCCATGCCGGATAGTTCAATGTTGGCAGGGAGCAAGTCCACTCCCTCTGCATGAGTTAAGATGCCTTCTTTATTTTCTATAGGCTCATCCGTCATCACCTTGCTCATAATTGTAGAGAGGGTGATGGGGAGTTTGTCAGGTTGCGGATGCCCTAAGCTAATAGATAAACTGCCTTGTGGATCGGCGTCTATCAGCAGAACCTTTTTGCCCTCAAGGGCCAAGCCTATGCCTAAGTTGACACAGGTGGTTGTTTTGCCTACGCCGCCTTTTTGGTTGGTGATGGCGATTACTTTTGCGTTCAATTTTGTTCCTCCTTTCGAGTTTCGCGATAAAAAGATTGATAATGTACCGGCTTGTACAAACAGAAATAGCCCTTTGCAAAATGCAAAAGGCAATTTCTGTTATCTAAATGACTTCAAAATAAATGAGAGCTTCTTTAATTGCTGTTACTTGAATCGGAGTGGGGTGCTTTCTGGGATTTTTCAGAGTCTCGACTGTGTTAGGCGCATCGAACATAGTAAGCCCTAAACTACGTTTGACTTCAGCAATGTAGGCAGTGTGAACATTAAAGCTGTGCTTCTCACAGATATATTCTTTTATCATTTTGTAAGTTGTTCTTGGTTTTGGCTTGTATGCTTCTGCTTTTGAGGCTATATTATTAAGTGTTAGCCCATTACGGATAGTATCAATTTTACCCAAAGGTATCATTCCCTCCCCGTTACCAAACTCTACATTTATATTAATGTAGCTATCTGGAGCTTTGTGGGACTTTGGAATGCACGTTGAGTGTATAATTCTGATGACGAATAGTGGTTCTAAGGCAGAAAGGTAGGTTCTATCACAAGATGTAGTGGTTAGAGACCGATTTTGAAGCGAAAAATGAGCAAAAAAGACTTTTAGACAGACATAAGCGGAGCTTTTGGGTCGGGATATCGTCACGAATATGTAAAACTACCTTTTTCCTGGTTTGCCGTTTAAGAAGTTTGGAAGCATTGTAAGCGTACTATCTTACTCCGTTTGGACATTGAAGCAACAGGTGAAAAAAATAAAAGGTGGATTGATAGGGCATTTGGTGTATAATTCTCTGTCTTTGAATGTATAATACGCATAATAATTGGGTCGAGTTTACAGGGGTGATTACCATGAACGATAATATCATCAGTATTTTAGATATTGTGCTCAGAAGCATACTTTCAGTTATTATCTTATTTTTGTTAACTCACTTACTGGGAAAAAAACAACTCTCTCAATTAAGCTTTTTTGATTACACAATAGGCATTTCTATTGGTTCTATTGCTGCATCTTTAGCAATAGATAATGAAATTCCTTATTTACACGGAATACTCGGAATTCTTATTTATGGCAGCTTTGTATTACTGTCTTCTTATGTATCCCGGAGAAGTATCCGGGCCAGAAAATTTTTATGTGGAGTGCCGACGATTTTAATACAGAATGGCAAATTGATCGAACAAAACTTAAAGAAAGCCAGATTTCATATCAATGAAGTAATGGAGGAATGCAGGAACAAAGGTGCATTTAGTATTAGCGATGTAGAAAACGCAATCCTTGAGACAAGCGGCCAAGTCAGTATTCAACTTAAAGCACAAAAACAACCTTTAACACCTGAAGATATGAATATAAATACTTCCGCTAAAGGTATTGCTGCCAACCTGATTATTGACGGAACAGTCTTAAAAAAACATCTCAGCCTTGTGAACCGGGATGAAAAGTGGTTAACTCATGAATTGAAGAAACAAAAGATTAATTCGGTGCAAGAAGTTTTACTGGGGTCTCTTGATTATGACGGCACATTGCATATAGACCTAAAAAACAATGATCCAGTCCCTTTTGACGTACTCGAATAAGCGTTATTCTGTTCGAGCTTTGAATAAACATAGCTCCATATAAACTCCGTATAAACAAGGTAATTGACAAAGTCATTACATCCATAATAGAATGTCGGTAAGCTTCCAAGACTGGCGGACATATGGGTTGAACCATAAGGGATTGGAAGAGTTCAAACGTCGACCGCCTGGGCAGTATAAATATTGTCCAGGTTTTTTTATTTTCTGAGTCACCCTCATAAAATTCAGAACCTGGCAAATCAGGAGGGTTAAAATGATGAATAATACAGGATGGGAAAACTTCAAAGGCGGCAGATGGCAGCAGGAAATTGATGTTAGGGACTTCATACAAGCAAATTACCAGCCTTATGAAGGTAATGAAACTTTTTTAACGGAGATAACGAATCGAACGCAGCATATCCTAGAGAAACTTTCAAGGCTGCAAAAGCTTGAAAAGGAATTCGGCGGCGTGCTGGATATCGATACCTCAACGGTTTCTTCATTGCTAAGCTATGCGCCGGGCTTTCTGGACAAGGAAAAGGAACTCATCGTTGGCATTCAGACCAACAGGCCGTTAAAAAGAGGAGTCAATCCTTTTGGCGGGATCAATATGGCCAGGAAAGCCTGCAAGGCTTATGGCTATACCATGGATGAGAAAATCGAAAGAGAGTTCTTTTACAAGACGACGCACAATGACGGCGTTTTCCGTGTTTACACCGATGAAATGAAGGAAGCCCGCAGGAGCGGAGTCATTACCGGATTGCCGGATGCCTATGGACGGGGAAGGATCATCGGGGACTACAGGCGTGTAGCACTATATGGCGTTGACAGGCTGATTGCAGGGAAAAAAGAAGATAAGCGCAAAAAAGGTCAGTTACTGATGGACATGGAGAATATCAAAGTAAGCGAGGAATTGTACAAGCAGATCGATTTTTTAGAAAAGCTGAAAAAGATGGCGGAGCTTTATGGTTTCGATATATCCCAACCAGCCGCAGATTTTAAAGAGGCGGTTCAGTGGTTATATTTTGGCTATCTTGGCGCGATTAAGGAGCAGAACGGCGCCGCCATGTCCCTGGGAAGGGTCAGCACATTTCTGGATATCTATGCTCAGCGGGATATTGATCAGCAAAGATTGACCGAACAGCAGGTCCAGGAGATCATAGACGATTTCATCATTAAACTGAGAATGGCCCGGCATCTTCGGACACCAGAATACAACGAGCTTTTTGCCGGGGATCCCATGTGGATCACAGAGGCTATCGGAGGTATGGGCGAGGACGGAAGGACGCTGGTTACTAAAATGTCCTACCGTTTCTTGCATACGCTATATAATCTGGGACTGGCACCCGAGCCTAACCTAACTGTGCTGTGGTCCGCGGTGCTGCCGGAGGCTTTTAAACGTTATTGCGCCAAGGTGTCTATCGATACCGACTCTATTCAGTATGAGAACGACGATGTAATGCGTCCTTTATATGGGGACGACTATGGGATCGCCTGTTGCGTATCGGCGATGAAGATAGGCAAGCAAATGCAGTATTTCGGAGCACGCTGCAACCTGCCAAAGATGTTGCTTATGGCTTTAAACGGCGGAAGGGATGAAATCACCGGCAAACAGGTTGGGCCTGTATCCGAAGGGGTTAAGGACGGTTTGCTGGAATACGAGGATGTCATGAAGCGGTTCGCTTTTTATCAGGGATGGCTCGCCAGGCTGTATGTCAATACCATGAATGTCATCCATTATATGCATGACCAGTATGCCTACGAAAAGCTGCAGATGGCATTGCATGACACGGATGTCGAACGCTTTATGGCTTTCGGAATAGCCGGAATTTCCGTGGTTGCGGATTCTTTGAGTGCGATCAGGTATGCCAAAGTCCGGGCAGCCAGAAACGAAAAGGGCCTGATCCAGGACTTTGAAATAGATGGGGAATACCCGCGGTTTGGCAATGATGACGACCGTGTGGACTCGATTGCTGCAGAGCTAACAGAGGATTTTATCGGGGAACTGAGAAAGACGCCTGCTTACAGGAACGCCGTACACACCCTTTCGGTGCTGACAATTACCTCCAATGTGGTCTACGGCAAAAAGACAGGTGCAACCCCGGACGGAAGGAAAAAGGGCGAAGCTTTTGCTCCCGGTGCTAATCCGATGCACAACAGAGAGGCAAACGGGGCGCTTGCATCATTGAATTCTGTTTCAAAGCTTCCGTATGAAGCCTGCCGGGACGGGATATCCTGTACTTTTTCCATAACTCCTTCCACCATCGGCAAGAACCCTGAAGAGCAGAAGAGCAACCTGGTAGCGGTCTTAGACGGCTATTTTGATATGAAGGCCCATCACATCAATGTTAACGTTTTGAATCGGCAACAACTGATTGACGCTATGGAGCATCCGGAACGCTATCCCAATCTGACGATACGCGTATCGGGCTATGCAGTCAACTTCAACAAGCTCAGCCGTCAGCAGCAGCAGGAGGTCATCAGCAGGACCTACCATGAAAGGCTATGAGGCAGTAAGCAGATGAGCGGCAAAGCGGAAGAGATAGGAAAGACGGGAAGGATACACTCCTTTGAGACCCTTGGAGGAGCGGATGGACCTGGATTGAGAATGGTTATTTTCATGCAGGGATGTCCATTACGCTGTATCTATTGCCATAATCCCGATACTTGGGACAGGAATGGGGGGAGGGAGTTCACTGCGGGAGCTTTGGTGCAAAAAGCGATGCGTTACCGCACTTACTTTGGCCGGGAAGGCGGTGTCACGCTTTCCGGCGGAGAGCCGCTTATGCAGCCCCTTTTTGCGGCAGAACTGTTTAAACAGCTTAAAAATGCCGGTATCAACACGGCTCTGGATACTGCCGGTACGACACCGTCGGGGGAGGTAGCCGAGGTGCTGGCAAATACCGACACGGTCCTGCTGGATATCAAAATGCCGGATCAAGAGCGGTATGATCAATATATCGGAGGCAGTCTAAGTGCGACAATGAATTTTCTGCAGGCAGCTTCGGCGGCAGGCTGTCGGATATGGATACGGCACGTAGTGATACCGGGCATTAACGACAAGAAAGATGATATCAGCAGCCTGTGTAGCCTTATTCATGATAGCGGAGTAGCTGTGGAACGAATGGAACTGCTACCTTATCACAGGATGGGTATTGAAAAATATAAGCTGCTGGGACTGTCATACCGGCTTGCCGATGTTCAGGAACTCGAAGAAGGAAGACTTGCCGAGTTGCTGAAGTATTGCTCCAAAGAGCTGCCGGAAACTGCTCTGGGCTATTAAAAAATGAAAACGTTAAACGGAGCTCTTCTAATATCCGAATAGTTTAATGCCTTAATGGATATCCTAAGCTTGCATATAATATAAAGGGGATTGCAGTAATGCCAATTTTTTTGTTGCATCCGTTCTATGCTGCGACTTTTATTTTACTCTTAATCGTTATTGTGCCAAAAAAAGATATTCAGCGATTGTCCTTGTTTGGTGTTGTCTTAGGCGGGATGATGGATTCTATTGTCCACGCTTTTGGATATTTTACCGGACTATTTTCTTGGACGAATTTTGGCCCTTTTGGCTTCATTGGTGTTCATCTTTTTGCCAATATTGCCTGGACAGCGTTTTTCATTATTTATCTTTATTATTTACCAAGACAAAGGCCGTTTTATTATATTTCTATAGCAGCAGGAGTCTTTGCTTCGATCTTATACTATAATTTATTGCTTGATATAGGAATTTTCAAGGCTTCCAGCAGATTAATTCTGCCGCTGATCGGTTTCACGGTCTGGTTTTTTGTTGCCACCTGGGCATTTTTAAAATGGAGCCATTTTGTCGAGGATAAAAGCAGAGAGAAAATGTATCCCTACTAAGCATTGCGATTAAGCAATGCTTGCGGCTTTTTCATATTAATAATTCATTTTGCAGAGGGTGGGTGATTGGCCTTGGAAAATACCCATAATTTTTTTATTCCCAAAACCAATCTGATCGGCGTTGGGGCAATTAAGGATCTTCCTAATCAATTATTGTCTTGGAAACTAAGTAAAGTGTTAATCGTCACGGATAAGAATATGATCAAACTTGGGTATGTTGAAAATATTGAAAAGATACTAAAGAGTCTATTTATTTCCTATGATATTTTTGACGGGATTTTACACCCCAATCCGACAGTATCTTTTGTCGAGGACGGATTAAGATATTTTAAGCAGGGCTGGAATGTCTTTAAACGAGACTATAAATTAATTATATCCATCGGCGGCGGTACAAATCATGATTGTGCAAAAGCAATTGCTGCAGTTGCTGTAAATGGTGGCTCGATCATAGACTATGAAGGATATAACAAAATAACCAAACCGATGATCCCTCTTATTACAATCAACACAACGGCTGGTTCTGCAGCAGAAGTAACACATACTGCAATCGTCACGGATAATACAAGAAAGGTAAAAATGGTAATTACCTCAGCTTTATTGACACCGTTTATATCCGTAAACGATCCAATTTTTATGACCACGATGCCGAAGGAAGTAACATCCAGTTCTGGAATAGATGTTGTCTCGCATGCGATAGAAGCGTTTGTTTCGACAGAGGCGTTTCCGATTACAGATGCTTTGGCTTTGGATGCACTGAGATTGTCATTTGAGTACTTACCGAGAGCCTATGAGAACGGCAATGATTTGGAAGCCAGAGAAAAAATGATGTATGCCAATATTATGGCAGGGCTTGCCTTTAATAGCGCAGGTCTAGGCTATGTGCATGCAATGGCGCATCAGCTGGGCGGTTTTTATAATGGGGCTCATGGATTCAATAATGCTGCGCTGCTGCCTCATGTTTTTAGATTCAATTCCACGGCGATACCGGAACATCGGATTTTGAAATTATGTGAAGCTATGGGGACTGTTACACATCATAAGGAGCAAGCGATAAATATTATTATCGAATCGATTAAGAATCTGTCTTCTGTAATTGGTATTCCCGGAAAGCTATCTATGATGGGTCTTGAGGAAGGTGATATTGAAGAACTGGCAAATAATGCGATGAAAGACATTTGCACGTTAACGAACCCCAGGCAGGGATCGGTTGAAGATATCATCGATATCTACCAAGCTGCATTATAAAAGCAGAGTAGGAACTCTACTCTGCTGAGTTTTAAAGATTTTGACAATCTTCTTGTACAATATCACGACGGCGGTATGACAGACCCAATACCATCCGCCTCTTATTGTTTACGACAAAAATAACGAAGGTCATCTCGAAAGGGGAGGCTTTTTCCTTACCATCACATGAGGAACCTCAAAAGGGATATGTCAGTAGAATCAAGGTTTCTTAAGCTTCTTTGGTCTTGTCTAAACCAAACTGCTCTGCGTATTTGTTGTATAAGATTAAATCAAATCTGCCATTTTTTTCAGCAGCGGGTTTGATATCGATCAGAAACTGAAGCTTCTGTTTTTTCGATAAATAACTAAAATCATACCAAGTATATGGTTTCAAATTATTTTACCTCCTGAAATTCTACATCTAAAACGTTGGCTGCTAACACTGAATCTAATAAATCTGTTGCTTTCTCTTTAGTCATACATCTTACTTGCATCAGTTCACTGATAAATATATTCCGGGCACCCTCCAACATTTTGGAATCTTCTTTTCCCAATTTACCAAGGAGGTTTTTCCGCGTTAAATCACGGATTATTTCTGTCCCTTTGAAAATATCGCCGCTTCTCATCTTTTTTGTATTTAAATCAGTGCAGTATTTCTGGTTTTTATAAAGCAGGGGATCGGTAATTCCCTCATTAAAATTTTCCAGAATTTCCTCAAAGATAGAGGATTCAACCAGCTTCCGGATGCCAAAGCTTTCAGCTTTATCCTGGGGAATCATCATCTGCATCCTGGTTTGGGGGACATTGACAATATAGTAAATTCTTTTTTTCCCCAAGATTTCTTTTTCTTCAATAGCTTCAATAGTTCCGACTCCATGCATAGGATAGACAATCTGATCACCAACTTGGAACATATATTCACCTCCCTGAGTCAGTAGCTTATTAAGCATATCATAGAAAATGATATATAGCAAATCAATTATTTTATCATTTATAAAAATGTATGTCAATGATTAATGTCAATGAATTAATGGTTAATAAATTAATAAGCTTCATTTGTAAAATAAAGCTATAATTAATAGCCATAAACATTTTTTATAAAATGGTAAAAGGTTGGGCTGCTTATGGAATAAAAGACCCGAAATAAAAAAGCCTCCCTAGTGTGTGTACTAGGAAGGCTTCTTTCAAATACTTACCAATTATTACGTGTGCGTGGTTGATAACAATCACGACAATAAACCGGTTTGTCACCTGAGGGTTGGAAAGGGACTTGAGTTTCTTTTCCGCAAGTAGCACAGACGGCCGGGAACATTTCTCGTTGTGGACGACCGTATTGGTTGTTGGATCTACCCTGTGCCTTTCTCGCAGAGCGGCATTCCGGACATCTGCCAGGTTCATTGGTAAATCCCTTTTCTGCGTAGAATTCTTGTTCGGAAACGGAGAAGGAAAACTCATTTCCACAGTCCTTACAGGTTAAAACTTTGTCTTCAAACATAAAAAAACCTCCAAAATATATTACCCGCTTTATGGGAAGAATTCATAGCTTCCCAGAGCTTTAGGCAATGGAGAGGTTACTAGTAAATCCACAAAATGAACGAGCTGCTTAAGTATAACTGCAATGAAAGTATATGTCAAAGGAATATTTCAAATATAGCAAATTCTGGTGGAGATCCTTTTGGTTCTTTGGTATCTTTAAAGAAAGAATCAGCGGAATTTTTATCGATAACTAATTTTTAATATATCCTTAATCAAATATTCAACGCCTTTGATTGGATTGGGTATTTTGACACCTACTGTTTGTAATAGGGCCAGTGTAAACGCTAACAGAAAAAAGACCAAAAAGACGGTAAGTTCCCGCCAATGCTTGTTTCTGACAAGAGCAGGTACTTCAAATAATCCTATGGCGACAAAAATTATCGTTAATAAAAAAATCATGGCCGTTTCCTTTCCTGTTATTTTGGTAACTTTCGTATTTTTGCTACAAGTAATGTTATTACAGGCGAAAACTCAAACACAAGGGTGAAAAAAGGTCCTGTCCTAATCGCGAAATCATTGCTTTGTGCCAGAGAATCAAATGTCATAATGGATAAACTAACAATGATACTTCCAATCGGAAGTACCAGTTGCCTATAGGACCGTAAATTACATAATCGGGCTATCCCTAATACCGTGCCATAATACATGACGCTTACTTTTATGAACATTGCAATTAATAATAAAGTAATAACAAGCATTTCCAACCTGGTTATGATCTCTGCCAGGTCTATCAGGCGCACTGATTCAAGCGAAGGGGAAATCATAATCGCCGATACTACTCCCAGCACAGCTGTATTGCGAACTGTATCAATTAATATGCTGATCCCCCCGATGAGTAATCCTAAGATAACAGATTTTTTTGTTTCTACTCCCTTGTTCACATAGGGGAATAGCATGAGAAACACCACGATTTCACAAAAAGGAAGGGTCATCATGATATGTGTACCCTGAATAAAATCCTTCAGGGAAAGATCAAAAAACGGCAGGAAATTGGTTAGTTCCATGTCTTTCAGCAGTAGAAAGAAAGTGATTAGGATTACAAATATGATGATCATGACAAATATAACACTGGTCCGGGCAAGGACCTCTATTCCGTTGCGAACTGTCCAGGCGCAGATGCAAATAAATAGAATACAAATTGCAAACAAAGGAGTCTCCGGCATCATGTAATCCTTTATGGTTTCGCCGAGATATGCCAACATGAAACCTGCAATAGAGCAAAAAAACCAAATGTATAAGGCGGAAACCAGTTTGCTTAAATAGGGACCATAGACAATATGATTGATTTGTATCAGGTCCTTACCGGGGAATTTCCTCGCTAAGGCAACATAAGCCATGGCAAGGGGAATGCTTACAGCCAATCCGGATAAAACAACCAGCCAGGTATACTGCTTGGTAACTGTATTCGTAAATGCAGCCACCAAAACAGAACCCAGGACATATCCTGCAACTAAAAACATCAACTGTGAACTTGATATGATTCCTTTTTCAAGCCTCATGAATTACTCCTTGGCAGGTACGGCAGGAGCGCTGATATTGCCTGTACTGCGTAGCTTAGTATCGATATTTAACGCTACTTCAACGTCAGGAAAGACCTCGTCCCATTTCATCTTCAATTTCTTCCACTCGGAGGGGTATTTCCAATAGATTGAATCACCAAAACCGAAGATATCTGAATTGAGATCCTTGGCCGTTTTTAAAGCAGCCATGATTTCCTTTCCGATTTCAGCGGATAGTTCTTTTTCCAGAGAGAAGACAATGTCTGGTGATGCTATGTTTTCTGAACCACTCTGGCTATTGACGATCCCATCCGCTTTGATATCTATCTTTATCAGAATCGTGTCATCTTTGATGACAGGTGTCATTTTACTTTTCGCACGCGTAATCTCCAAGCTCACGGTACCATCACCACTAGAACTAGCGACATTAATCATCCCGCCTTTTACTTCGTTGATGATCCATAGCAGTCCGCGCGTTTCACGTTTATTCAGTTCGCCAACTAATTTATCATGCTTAAAAACTGCTGTTCCAAAGACTTCCAATGTTTTTTCATTTCCTTCGCCGGTCACTCTAATCAAAGGCGCGATGGGAGCTGTGGTCTTGCTCATTAAACGACGAATAAAATCAATTAATTTAACCGTGGGCGATTCAGACGTTATCTTTTGAGTTTCAACTAATTTGGCAATGTTAATTGCCGGCAGCTTCTCTAATCCAGTCGAGACATCAAGTACCTCACTTGCTTGGTCTTCGGAGACCACGAGCAAAACATTAAAACGAGTCTCACTATCCCGTATAAAAGTATCTATATATGGTTGTATTCCTTCCTCAGCCAACTTTCTCTCAAATATCAGAACCTGATTATGTGGGAAATACAACTTATGGCTGGATTCATGACTAAAATCTCTGATAATTTCAGAGGCAAGATATCCCGTTTTTTTTATGTTCCAGTAAGCGTTTGTCCCGCTCCCACCACTCCCACCACTCTTATTTTTGGCAGAAGCAGACTTTAGCTCACCTGGTTTCGCAACTTGCGTCGTCAATTGTATTTCTCCGGCTTTCTCAGTTTTATCTAAACCTACGCCTACGACGAACGATAAAGAATTTAACTCATGGCGGCTCCAGCATCCGCTTATGGGCAAAATTAACATGAAACAAACCATGATTTTCATAATGAAACCAATTCGATTTTTCATCAATTGCCTCTTGTTTTCAACGTTATTCAAGCCGGTTAACTCTTGTCTTCTTCTGACGGATGGCTGGGTTTTAATCTGAACTCCTGGCGTTCAGGGTCATGCCAGCCTATCGTTCTAGGGCGGGTAAACATTGCCCAAATAGGCGCCCGGATGAATGTATCTTTCAGGTCTTGCGTACTGAGAGGAGCGAAAGGCGACAAATACGGGGTGCCAAAAGATCTTAAGGAAGCCAGGTGAATAAATGTCCCCATTAATCCAACCGCAATCCCAAACCCTCCCATTGCCCCAGCTAAGAGAACGAGAATTAATCGTAGGATACTACCGGAATCTGTTTGGGAAGGAACCACAAAACTGCAAATTGCTGTCAAAGCGATCACGATAACCATAGGCTCTCCGATTATTCCGGCGCCTACAGCAGCCTCGCCAATAACCAAAGCCCCTACAATACTGACCGCTTGACCAATAGGACGGGGCAAGCGAACCCCGGCCTCCCTGAGAATTTCAAATGTTGTTCCCATAATGAGCGCTTCTGCCATCGCAGGGAAAGGGACGCCCTCCTCGGATGCAGCCATGGTAAAAAGTAAGGAAGTAGGAATCAATTCCTGGTGAAAAGTTGTTAAAGCAACATAGATTGCCGGAGCCGTAATAGAAATAAAAAAAGCTAAAGACCTGAGGAGTCTGACCACGCTTGCAAAATAAGGCCGGGAATAGTAATCTTCAGCACTTTGGAAACTTTCAATAAAAACCATTGGAACGGTAAGTACAAAGGGGGTGCCGTCAACAAAAATGGCCGCCCTTCCCTCCAGGATTTTTGCCGCGACAAGATCCGGTTTTTCACTGTTAGCAACTGTGGAGAAAATAGAAAAAGGAGCATCCTCAATGAACTGCTCGATATACCCTGATTCCAGAATTGCATCTGTCTTAATTCTTTGAAGACGCCGTTGAATTTCTTTGATAAGCTGTGGAGGAACGAGATCTTTAAGATAGGCGACACAAATCGTGGTTTTCGTTTGTTCACCTATTTTCATCGTTTCCAGAGTTAAATTAGGGTTTTTTATTTTACGGCGCAACAGGGTTGTATTGGTAAGTAAATTCTCGGTAAAGCCTTCCCTCGGGCCCCGGACAACGGATTCTGTTTTGGGTTCGTCCACACCACGGGTTTCCCAACCTTCGGTGCCAATGACTAAAGCTTCTTTTGAGCCATCAATCAGTAGAATTGTTTTTCCGGACAAACAGCCATCTACGACTTCATCGATCTTAGAAGCTTTTTGAACCATTCCCACTGTAAGCAGCGTTGTCTGAATAATACTCATATTATTCAGTAATGATGTTTCTTGTCTGGAGCTTAACCGGATGCCGTACATCAATGGTTTTATAATACTTTCGTTAATGATGGCTGTATCCGTCATCCCGGATAAGAAGATGATCGCACCACGCGTAAGTCCCTGATCACCAAAGTTAAATTCACGCATGTTAAGATCATAGCTATTTCCGAACACACATTTTAAAGCAGTAAGGTTTTTGTTCAGATTGTCGAAAAGGTTAGATTGAGAATTCTCTGAATGATTGGCGTTAGCGCCGTTATGATTTGCTAACTGCCAAAAACGCAGTTTAGAATGAATGGAGCGGAACATACTGCTTTCATCCTTCCACTTTGAACCTAACCTTACCTATTATTTCCAGTTGGGAATAGAGTTAAACCATTGATCATTTTACCTAACATTATCTCTTTATTGGCCATGATCAGCTTTATTTATGCACGTTAAAGCTTTCAATAAAAGCATTGTGAATCGGTTTTCCGTTTTCCGGGATCAATGAATAAAAGGTTGATCTTTTTTTCACAATCCCATTCGCTTAAGGCGTTACTTGGCATATCGGAATGGGGAGAAGGGTTAGAGGGATCATTGAAATCGTCCTTATCAATAACTCAATTTTAATATATCCTTAATCAAATATTCCACGCCTTTGACTGGACTGGGTATTTTGACATCTGCTGCTTGTAATAGAGCCAGTATAAACGCTAACACAAAAAGGACCGAAAAGACGGTAAGTTCCCGCCAGTGCTTGTTTCTGACAAGAGCAGGGACTTCAAATAATCCTATGGCGACGAAAGTTATCGTTAATAAAAAAATCATGGCCGTTTCCTTTTCTGTTATTTTGGTAATTTTCGTATTTTTGCTACAAGCAATGTTAATACAGGCAAAGACTCAAACGTAAGGGTGAAAAAAGGCCCTGACCTAGCTCCAAAATCAACGTTTTGTGTCAAATAATCAAATGACAGAATAGATAAACTGACAATGATACTTCCGATCGGAAGTACCAGTGGCCTATAGGATCGTAAATTAAATAATCGGGCTATCCCTAATACCGTGCCATAATACATAACAGTTACTTTTATGAACATTGCAATTAATAATAAAGTAATAACAAGCATTTCCAGCCTGGTTATGATTTCTGCCAGGTCTATCAGGCGTACTGATTCAATCGAAGGGGAAACCATAATCGTCGATGTTATTCCCAGCACAGCTGTATTGCGAACCGTATCAATTAATATGCTGGCCCCCCCAATGATTAATCCTAGGATAACAGACTTTTTTGCTTCTACTCCCTTGTTCACATAGGGGATTAGCATGAGGAAAACCATGATTTCACAAAAAGGAAGGGTCAGCATGATATGTGTACCCTGAATGAAATCCTTCAGGGGAAGATCAAAAAACGGTAGAAAATTGGTTAGTTCCATGTCTTTCAGCAGTAGAACGAAAGTGATTAGGATTACAATGATGATGACCATGACAAATATAACACCGGTCCGGGCGAGGATCTCTATTCCATTGCGGACTGCCCAGGCGCAGATGAAAGCAAATAGAATACATATGATAAACTTAGGAGTTTCCGGCATCATGTAATTCTTTATAATTTCGCCGACATAGGTTAACATAAAGCCTGCAATAGAGCAAAAAAACCAAATATACGAGGCGGAAAGCAGTTTGCCTAAATAGGGACCATAGATGATATGATTGATTTGTATCAGATCCTTGCCGGGAAATTTCCTCGCTAAGGCAACATAGGCCATGGCAAAGGGAACGCTTGCAGCCAATCCGGATAAAACAACCAGCCAAGTATACTGCTTGGTAATAACATTCGTAAATGCAACCACCAAAACAGAACCCTGGACATATCCTGCGACTAAAAACATCAACTGTGAACTTGATATGATTCCTCTTTCAAGCCTCATGAATTACTCCTTGGCAGGTACGGCAGGAGAGCTGATATTGCCTGTACTGCGTAGCTTAGTATTGATATTTAGTGCTACTTCAACGTCAGGAAAGACCTCGTCCCATTTCATCTTCAGTTTCTTCCACTCGGAGGGGTATTTCCAATAGATTGAATCACCAAAACCGAAGATATCTGAATTGAGATCCCTGGCCGTTTTTAAAGCAGCTATGATTTCCTTTCTGATTTCAGCGGATAGTTCTTTTTCCAGAGAGGCAACAGCGATTGATGATGTTATGTTTTCTGAACCACTCTGGCTATTGACGATCCCTTCCGCTTTGATATCTATCTTTATCAGAATCGTGTCATCTTTGATGACAGGTGTCATTTTGCTTTTTGCAAGCGTAATCTCTAAGCTCACTGTACCATCACCGCTAGGGACAGCTACATCAATTATTCCGCCTTTTACTTTGTTAATAACCCATAGCAGTCCGCGCGTTTCACGTTTATTCAGTTCACCAACCAATTTATCATGCTTAAAAACTGCTGTTCCAAAGACTTCCACTGTTTTTTTATTTCCGTCACCGGTCACTCTAATCAGAGGTGCGATGGGAGCAGTGGTCTTGCTCATTAAACGACGAATAAAATCGATTAACCTAACTGTTGGCGATTCAGACGTTATCTTTTGAGTTTCAACTAATTTTGCAATGTTAATTGCCGGCAACTTCTCCAATTCAGGCGAAACATCAAGTACCTCACTTGCTTGGTCTTCGGAGACCACGAGCAAAACATTAAAACGAGTCTCACTATCTCGTATAAACGCATCTATATATGGTTGTATTCCTTCCTCAGCCAACTTTCTCTCAAATATCAGAACCTGATTATGCGGGAAATACAACTTGTGGCTGGATTCATGACTAAAATCTCTGATAATTTCAGAGGCAAGATATCCTGTTTTCTTTATGTTCCAGTAAGCGTTTTCCCCACTCTCACCGCTCTTACTTTTAGTAGAAGCAGATTTTAGTTCACCCGGTTTTACAACTTGTGTCGTCAATTGTATTTCTCCGGGCTTCTCGGCTTTATCTAAACCTACGCCTACGACGAACGATAAAGAATTTAACTCATGGCGGCTCCAGCAACCGCTTAGGGGCAAAATTAACATGAAACATACTATGATTTTTATAATGGAACCCATACGATTTTTCATCAATTGCCTCTTGTTTTCAACGTTATTCAAGCCGGTTAACTCTTGTCTTCTTCTGACGGATGGCTGGGTTTTAATCTGAACTCCTGGCGTTCAGGGTCATGCCAGCCTATCGTTCTAGGGCGGGTAAACATTGCCCAAATAGGCGCCCGGATGAATGTATCTTTCAGGTCTTGCGTACTGAGAGGAGCGAAAGGCGACAAATACGGGGTGCCAAAAGATCTTAAGGAAGCCAGGTGAATAAATGTCCCCATTAATCCAACCGCAATCCCAAACCCTCCCATTGCCCCAGCTAAGAGAACGAGAATTAATCGTAGGATACTACCGGAATCTGTTTGGGAAGGAACCACAAAACTGCAAATTGCTGTCAAAGCGATCACGATAACCATAGGCTCTCCGATTATTCCGGCGCCTACAGCAGCCTCGCCAATAACCAAAGCCCCTACAATACTGACCGCTTGACCAATAGGACGGGGCAAGCGAACCCCGGCCTCCCTGAGAATTTCAAATGTTGTTCCCATAATGAGTGCTTCTGCCATCGCAGGAAAAGGGACGCCCTCCTCGGATGCAGCCATGGTAAAAAGTAAGGAAGTAGGAATCAATTCTTGGTGAAAAGTTGTTAAAGCAACATAGATTGCCGGAGCTGTAATGCTAATCAGAAAAGCTAAAAGCCTGAGGAGTCTAACCACGCTTGCAAAATAAGGCCGGGAATAGTAATCTTCAGCGCTTTGGAAACTTTCAATAAAAACCATTGGAACGCTAAGCACAAAGGGAGTCCCGTCAACAAAAATGGCCGCCCTTCCTTCCAAGATTTTTGCTGCAACAAGATCCGGTTTTTCACTGTTAGCAACTGTGGAGAAAATAGAAAAAGGAGCATCCTCAATGAACTGTTCGATATACCCTGATTCCAGAATTGCATCCGTCTTAATTCTATTAAGACGCCGTTGAATTTCTTTGATGAGCTGTGGATGAACGAGATCTTTTAAATAGGCAACACAAACAATAGTCTTGGTTCGTTCACCTATTTTCATTGTTTCCAGGGTTAAATTAGGGTTTTTTATTTTACGACGCAACAGGGTTGTATTGGTAAGCAAATTCTCGGTAAAGCCTTCCCTCGGGCCCCGGACAACGGATTCTGTTTTGGGTTCGTCCACACCACGGGTTTCCCAACCTTCGGTGCCAATGACTAAAGCTTCTTTTGAGCCATCAATCAGTAGAATTGTTTTTCCGGACAAACAGCCATCTACGACTTCATCGATCTTAGAAGCTTTTTGAACCATTCCCACTGTAAGCAGCGTTGTCTGAATAATACTCATATTATTCAGTAATGATGTTTCTTGTCTGGAGCTTAACCGGATGTCGTACATCAATGGTTTTATAATACTTTCGTTAATTATGGCTGTATCCGTCATCCCGGATAAGAAGATGATCGCACCACGTGTAAGTCCCTGATCACCAAAGTTAAATTCACGCATGTTAAGATCATAGCTATTTCCGAACACACCTTTTAGAGCAGTAAGGTTTTTGTTCAGATTGTCAAAAAGGTTAGATTGAGAATTCCCTGAATGATTGGCATTAGCGCCGTTATGATTTGCCAATTGCCAAAAACGCAGTTTAGAATGAATGGAGCGGAACATACTGCTTTCATCCTTCCACTTTGAACCTAACCTTACGTAGTATCTCCCGTTAGGAATGAAGTTATTTATGAATACTGTTTTGGATTCAAAGATTGGCTGAGCACGTAAGATTTGCGAACTGGAATATGGGATGTGATGACGGCGATATGTGTTATCTCTGCTTGTAACTGATATTACAATGTGTTAGCATTGACGTAACGGATATGACAAAGGGAGCTAGGGCGATGGAGATCGCTCTTTTTAATGAGAAAAGAAAATGAGCAATAACAATAAGATCCGGGAAAAGAAGATCTTGGGCATAGAGAAGAACATCTTTTTCGTAGGCCTGACAAGTTTTCTAACGGATACGACGACGAAAATGATTTATTCTGTAATGCCGTTATTTTTAATGTCCTTGGGAGCAACTAAAACGGAGCTCTCTTTAATTGAAGGGATTGCGGAGAGTACGGCATCCGTGCTTAAAGCGTTATCCGGCTGGTGGAGTGACAAGATCAGAAAGAATAAGCCATTCATGGTCATAGGGTATGCTTTCACGGCAGTTCTTTCACCCATGTTCTCGATGGTAACCTCGCCACTGCAGGTTCTGCTTATCAGGTTTACCGAGAGGGTTGGCAAGGGCATCCGGACAGCGCCAAGAGACAGCCTGATCGCCGCGTCCTCTGAAGACGGCAGCAAAGGCAAAAACTTTGGCTTTCATAAAGCGATGGATAACAGCGGGGCGATCGTTGGGCCGCTTCTGGCAGCAGGAATCCTGCTGTTGTTTCCAAATGATTACCGGCTGATATTTCTTATAGCAGCCATCCCAGGTTTGCTGGGACTGATAAACATTATATGCTTTGTGAAGGAAGCAAAATCGGAGAAGATGGAACCGCTTGGAAAAATTACATTGAAGGACTTCCCGAAAAAGTACTATGCCTTTCTTGGAATCATCTTTATCTTTACGATGGGAAATTCAACCGATGCGCTTCTTTTGGTCAAAGCCAGTGATATTGGGATCAAAGACTCCTTGATTCCGATGATCTATCTGATCTTTTACGCAGTGTCAGCGCTCTTCTCCGTACCGGCCGGCATGCTATCAGATAAAATCGGCAGAGAAAGACTGATTATTTTTGGCTATCTGCTGTATTCAATCCTATATTTCGGGTTTGGCAGAACAAACAGCGGAACCGTAGTGGTATTGCTTTTTGCGTTGTACGGACTTTACAGCGCAGCCACTGACGGCGTACAGAAGGCATTGGTGTCTGATTTAATTGACAAAGACAAACGGGGAACAGGACTGGGCATCTACAACAGCCTTGTAGGTATTACGCTTCTTCCGGCCAGTGTCATAGCAGGTTTGCTTTATGATCATGTCAATTACAGCGTGCCATTTTACTATGGCTCTGTGATGGCTCTGATTGCTGCGCTGTTCATGATTATCTTTTATCGGAAAGGGTTAAGGCATCTTGAAAACTGATGTTTAGTTCTAACTTAAGCGGAAAAAGTTAAATATAACAGAACAACATTCAGCAAGACAATAAGACTTACGATTACCACACCGGCAGCATTGGTGATTTTACGGTTTGTCATTTCACCCATAATGTCCCGGCGTTTGGTGATCAGAAGCAGCGGAATGACCGCTGCCGGCAGCGCAAAGCTTAAGGTAACCTGGCTCATAATCAGCATCTTCATCGGGTTAAAGCCAAGCCACAGGAGAATGATGGCCGGAATCATAGTAATTGCCCGCCGGATATTGACCGGAATATCCAGACCGATGAACCCTTTCAGCATACATTCTCCGGCCATAGCGCCAACGGTGGATGAGGAAAGGCCTGAAGCAAGCAGCGCCAGGCCAAAAGCACCGCTGGATAAACTGCCAAGCAGCGGTGCCAGGGATTTGTGCGCCTGTTCAATGGAATCGACGGGGCCCTGGTTAAAAAAAACGGCTGCAGCGATAATAACCATTGCAGCGTTGACCAGAAACGCGATGTTCATAGCAAAGGCGATATCCAAGCATTCCATTCGGAAATGCTTTTTTGCTTCGGCCAAATCATCGGAAGTACGTCTTGCTTTCATCAAGTCCGAATGGAGATAAATGACGTGCGGCATAACAGTCGCGCCCAACATACCGACGGCAACCAGAATGCTTTCGGGACCTAGGCTAGGAACTAAGGTGTGCAAAGCGACCGCGTGCCAATCCGGTTTAGCCAGGAACAGCTCGAGACAATATGAGGCCCCGATGACAGCTACCAGGCTGATGATAATTCTTTCAACCATATGCTGGCCGAAACGCCGCAAATATACAATGACGAAGGTCAGACATACGGTTATCAGACCTGCTGCCACGAGCGGTATGCCGAAAAGTAGGTACAGGCCAAGCGTCGAGCCCAGGAACTCTGCCATATACGTTGCGATGACGGCAAACAGCATGATGATCCAAAGTAAAAGATTTACCGGCCTGGAGAAAACACGTCCGCACTGCGTAGCCAGATCAACACCGGTAACAATGCCGAGCTTCGCCGACAGTGTTTGCAAGAAAATCGCCATCAGGTTGCTCCATAAGACAACCCAAACAAGATTGTAATTGAAATTGGAACCTGCGCTGATGTTGGTGGCAAAGTTGCCGGGGTCAATATAGGCGACACTCACGATGAAGGCCGGACCCAGGTATCTCAGTGTGTCTTTGATCTTTTCCAGCCAGGTATTTTTAGGCAAAGGTAATGTTAATGAAGTTTGAACAAGGTTGATTTCTTTGCTCATTGTTATAACCCTCCGCTTATTTCTAATGAACTGTCATATGAGGCAAGAAAATGATATAGGTATAGAACGAAGCAGTACACATAGATGTGAATCTAGTGTGATACGGCTGAATAATTCTTTCTTAAATAGCGATAAGCATTTAGGTGGATGCTAACAAATATCAGTAACTTCAGGTGAAGCGAGAGGAGTGGGGAAGATGCTTTCACCGAGCCTGGAAGATTATTTGGAGGAAATTTATCGCTTTTCGCTGTCACTTGATGAAGTTCGAGTCACGGATATAAGTAATAGGCTTCAGGTCGCTTTGCCTTCCGTAACGAAAGCTCTCTACAGACTGCGAGACTCTGACTATATAAAGTACGAACCGTATGGCGAAATCAAGCTTACGGATAAAGGAAAAGAGTATGGGTTTTACCTGGTTGCCAGGAATCAGCTGCTGCAGGAATTTCTTTCGCTGATATGTAGCAAATGCAATATTGCTGCTGAGGCTGAAGCGATGGAACACTACCTTTCAATTGCATCGATTGATGCGATAAAAACGCTGGTGGAGTTCATGAAAAGCAATACGTCCTGGAAACAGGATTTTGACGACTTTGTTTTGCGTCATACAAGGGAGAAATAACTGTAGGTATTCTCTGGGGGTTAGCCGAAGCTAACTTTAACGAGTGATTCTAGAACAGAATATGTTGAGGAAGAAAAAAGTGTGCATCACATAATAGACAACACCCCGAATGTTAGCCGGGGTGTTCGTCTGATTAATGTGGTATGCTCCTGAAGCTGGCGGAGTCTGTTTCCTCAGCATACCATGTGTTCAAATAAAGCGGCAAGGTGAGTTGAACGCTTCTTGCTAAATCACCCTATCGGGGGTATGATAATGTTCTATAGAGCGCTATAATAGCTAAACAATGAAGAGTTAAACGAATGAAGAGTCAGGGTGGTGGCGGCGTGCAGGATATTCGCGCCAGGGCTGCAAAGGAAACCGGAAAACTAAAAATCTTCTTTGGTTATGCCCCGGGTGTAGGGAAAACCTATGCGATGCTTGATGATGCCCACAGCCAGCTGAAAAGCGGGGTAGATGTTGTCCTAGGTTATCTGGAGCCACATACAAGTCCTGAAACCATTCAGCTGCTGGACGGACTGCCGGCATTGCCGCCGAAGACTGTTAACCATAAAAACCGTTACCGCAAAGAATTTGATCTGGACGCCGCTTTGCAAAGAAAACCCGAGCTCCTGCTGGTTGATGTGCTGGCCCATAGTAACGCGGACGGCATGCGGAACAAAAAACGCTATCAGGATATCGAAGAGCTGCTGAATGCCGGAATTGACGTCTACACCACAGTCAATGTGCAGCATATCGAAAGCCTGAGAGATCTAATGCAGGATATCACGAAGGTTAATGAGCAGGACACGATTCCGGACTATATGTTTGACAGCGCCGATAAAGTTGAGCTGATCGATATCGAGCCGGACGAACTGATGAAACGCTGCGGGGAAAAGAAATGTCCCTTAAGTCTTGAAAGCCTGCGCCTCCTGCGTGAGACCGCTATGCGCAAGGTTGCGGACCGGATCGTCAACGAGAATCAAAATGAACAGCTCTTATCCGTAAAAACAGCCGGAATTAAGCTATTAGTCTGTATCAGTTCTTCGCCGTCGGCCGCTAAATGCATCCGCTGGACGGCCAGATCGGCAGAGGCCTTCCATGCCCCGTGGACTGCTTTGTATATCGAAGATATGGAAAGCAGGTATTTTACGGAAGAAGAAAAGAAGAACGTCCAGGAGAATCTGGATCTGGCCGAGCTCTTAGGCGCCAAAATTGTGACACTGAACGGACATGGTCTGGCTTCCATCATTTCGGAATATGCCAAGCTTACGGGCATCACAAATATTGTCATTGGGAAAAGCAGAAATAAAAAAACGCTGAAAACATTATTTGATCCGGCACTTGAGGATAAGCTCATCGGGCTGCTGCCAAACATTGAAATTCATATCATCCCAAGCAGCTGGCCTCAAAGATCCTATCGCGAACCGCGAAGGAAACGGATCAGCCAAGACCTGTTCTTATCCTGGCCGGATATCTGGAAAACGATAGGGGTTTTGACTGGGGCGACCCTGCTTTCCTTTGGCCTTCGGGCGCTGGAATTTGGCAATCAAAATATTATCATGGTCTATATCTTGTCTGTGTTTTTTATTTCCAGACTCACCATGGGGTATGTGTACGGCATGACTGCCTCGGTCTTAAGTGTACTTGTTTTTAACTTCTTTTTTGTTTCGCCGCTTTTCACGTTTTATGCCATCCAGACAGGCTATCCGGTCACTTTTGTGATTATGCTGGTTGTGGCTTTGATCACAAGTACGACGACTGTCCGCATTCAGACCCAAGCGCGGCTCGCTGCGGAAAGAGAAGGGCGCACTGAGCTATTGTATGAGATTAATAAAAGGCTTTTAACAACCAGAGGACTTCAACATATTGTTACGCTGACGAACGAATATATTGTGAAGCTTTTTAAATGCTCGGCGGTTTTTTACACCCGGGATCAGTATGGACCGGCAAACCTGTATCGTTCATCCAATCATCATGGTTCATCAGGTATTCTGACGCAATCCTCCGCAGAACCTGATGCTTCATTTCTGCTGTCGGAGCGCGAAAGCAAGGTTGCTCAATGGGTATTTGCCAATCAAAAACAGGCCGGTGCAGGAACAGATACGCATACAGAAGCAGGCGCTTATTATATGCCGATCATTTCCCAAGGCGATGTGCTTGGCGTGATTGGAATTTCATGTCTCAAAGGCAGATTAAACCGTAATAACCGTCTGCTGCTAAAAATGATTATTTCCCAAGTCGCCATGGCTTTGGAACGGCAGTACCTGTCTGATGAACAACGGCAAATATTAATCGAATCAGAAAAAGAAAAAATGCGAAGCAATCTGCTGCGCGCAATTTCGCACGATCTGAGGACCCCGCTGACCGGCATTCTCGGGGCGAGCTCAGCAATCCTTGAAAATGGTGATCATCTGGATAAAGAGACCCATAGGCAATTGGTCTCGAACATCAAAGAAGATTCGCAATGGCTGATACGCATGGTCGAAAACTTATTGTCCGTGACCCGGATCAAGGAAGGAACCATGAATGTCGCCAAAACATTTGAGGCCGCTGAGGAGATCGTGGCTGAAGCGATCAGCAGAACCCGTCATCGTTACCCGAACAGTAAAATAGCGGTGCAGGTGCCTGAAGACCTTTTGCTGGTGCCGATGGATGGAAAGCTGATTGAGCAGGTTTTGATCAATCTGCTCGAAAATGCGGTCAAGCATTCGCCGGATGACACCGTGACCGCGGTGCAGGTGACAAAAGCCGGAGCTCAGGCTGTCTTTGAGGTCAGTGACAACGGACCAGGAATTGCCGAAGAGGATTTCCCGTATTTATTTGAAAGTTATGTGCCCTGCGGCAAACGCAGCTCGGATTCAGCCCGCGGAATGGGAATCGGTCTGTCAATATGCATGTCGATTATCAAGGCTCACAATGGGAAAATGGAGGCTGCCAACAAAGAGCAGGGTGGCGCTGTATTCTGGTTCACACTGCCTCTGGAGGAGAACATTTATGAGTAACAAACCTTTGCTCCTGATTGTCGAAGATGATGAAAAAATCTGCAACTTTATTTCGGCGATCCTGAGTTCCAATGATTATCAGATTATCCGGACAGCCCGGGGGAAAGAGGCTGTCTCAATGGCGGCATCCTATTCGCCCGATTTGATCCTGCTGGATCTCGGTTTGCCGGATATGGACGGCGTGGAAGTGTTGCGTACAATCAGGCAGTGGAGCGGAATTCCGATCATCGTTGTGTCGGCCCGTGGACAGGAGCGGGAAAAAGTTGAAGCCCTGGATCTTGGTGCGGACGATTATCTGACCAAACCGTTTGGTACTTCCGAGCTGCTGGCCAGGATAAGAACCGGGATCCGTCACAGTCAAAAGAACGTTAGTGTCAGTTTTCCCGAATCAGAGAAGATGACAGTCGGCGATCTAGAGATAAACTATCAGAAAAGACTTGTAGCCATGGCCGGTAAAGAAATCCACCTTACACCGATTGAATACAAGATCATTGTGCTGCTTTCCAAAAACACCGGGAAAGTACTGACCCACGATTTCATCATGAAGGAAATATGGGGACCTTACACCAATGAGATCCAAGCGCTCAGGGTCAATATGGCCAATATCCGCAGAAAGCTGGAAATCAACCCTGCAGAACCCAGGTATATTCTAACCGAGGTTGGGGTAGGATACCGGATGGTTGAGGAGATTTAGCCCGTACAAACGGGCTTTTTTTATTTAACATAATCTTTATACATTCTTTATATGAAGGGCATATATCTGAATTCTTTCTTTATGCCATCGGTGTTATAAATAGGTGTGCGAACGAAATTAACCTTTTTTGGTATATCATGAAGTATAAGTACTTCATAATATATCTAAGTGCAGCAAAGGCTGCCAACGGCTATAGATGGCAAGGAACGCAACTATTTTAATTGGATGGTGAAACATTTCATGGTATCTGCCCTTAAACGCTTCTTAATCGGGCGTCCTTTAAAATCAACGGAGCTTGGCGAACAGAAGCTGAACAAGAAGAAAGCCCTTGCGATTCTTTCTTCCGACGCTTTATCCTCGGTAGCGTACGGCCCGGAACAAATCCTGATCGTTCTCTTTACGGTCGGAACGGCAGCATTCTGGTATTCTGTTCCGATCGCGATCGGTGTTTTGGTTCTCTTAATTGCTTTAATCCTGTCGTACCGGCAGATCATTTTTGCTTATCCGCGCGGCGGCGGAGCGTATGTCGTATCGAAGAACAACCTCGGCATGAATTCAGGCTTAATCGCCGGAGGCTCCCTGCTGGTCGACTACATTCTGACTGTAGCGGTTAGCGTGTCTGCAGGAACCGATGCGCTTACCTCAGCTTTCCCGGCCTTGCATGCCCATACGGTAGGTATCGCTGTGTTTTTTGTTCTCTTAATTACGGTCCTTAATCTGCGCGGGATAAGAGAATCCGCTACGATCCTGGCCTATCCTGTCTATTTGTTTGTGGCGGCCCTGTTTATTTTAATTGGTGCCGGTCTGTACAATGTCTTAACCGGTCAGGTACCGGCCGAACTGCATGCGGCTGTCGGCACACCTGTCGCAGGGATAAGCTTGTTTATTCTGCTCAAGGCCTTTGCCTCCGGCTGTTCGGCTTTGACTGGCGTTGAAGCTATCTCTAACGCGATCCCGAATTTTAAAGAGCCCGCTCCGAATAATGCGGCCAAAACATTGATGGCGATGGGTAGTTTGCTCGCGATATTGTTTTCTGGGATTGTGTTTCTGGCCTTTTATTATGGAATAGCCCCGAATGCACAGGAAACGGTTGTTTCCCAAATGGCTGAGGGAATATTCGGACGTAATTTTATCTACTACTTTATTCAGGGCGCAACCGCGTTGATTTTGATTCTGGCCGCAAATACCGGATACTCGGCTTTCCCTTTACTGGCTGTGAATCTTGCCAAAGACAAATTTATTCCAAGGATGTTCACGATCCGCGGAGACCGTCTTGGATTCTCCAATGGAATCCTTATCCTTGGCTTTTTATCGATCCTCTTGATTGTGGCTTTTAAAGGGAAAACGGAGCGCCTGATTCCGCTTTACGCGATTGGCGTGTTTATTCCGTTTACCCTGGCCCAGACCGGAATGATCGTAAAATGGTTCCGCGAAAAGCCGAAAGGCTGGATGCCAAAGCTAATTATTAATTCGCTCGGGGCGCTGATCAGCTTCGTCGTTGTCATGATGTTCCTGTTAACCAAGTTCACGCAGGTTTGGCCGATTTTGATCTTCCTGCCGTTGATTATTCTGCTCTTCCACAGAATCCACAAGCATTATATGGATGTCGCAGAACAGCTTCGGGTATCAGCGGCTGAACCAACAGTACCGATTAAAGGAAATATTATCATTATTCCTGTCGCAAGCATCACGCGCGTGGTGGAAAATGCGTTAAACTATGCGAAATCGTTGTCGGCAAACCAGATCATTGCAGTAAGTGTTTGCTTTGATAAAGAAGAAGAGAAAAAGCTCGAGGAAAAGTGGGAGAAATGGAATCCCGACGTCCGTTTGGTAACGTTGAATTCTCTACACCGAAGCATTATCCACCCGCTGACCAAATTTATCGATATGATCGAACACAAAGCAACCGATCAGAATTATCAGATCATGGTTCTGATCCCGGAATTTATTCCGAAAAAAGGATGGCACCATATTCTGCATAACCAGTCGAGCTTACTAATCCGCACACATTTGCTATATCGGAGAAATGTGTGCGTGGCTACGATACCGTACCATTTGCAAAAATAAAATTTGCCATAAAATATTGCTTAAAAAAAAACAATATGGTAAAATTCAACTATCTCTTTGCACTGCATATCAATCTACAGTACAAACTGAGCAGGCGATGAACTTGGACACAAGTTCATGGGGCTGGGCCCGATGGGCAGCAGGTGATGATAACATATACCTGTGGGACAGTAAAATGTTCTACAGGTATTTTTATATCCTTCAAGACAATAAATGGAGGCATCTGTATGACAGAACAACAAATCAGGGAACTGCAGGGACTTTCAAGTTCTGAAGCCAGACAGCTTCAGGAAAGGTTCGGGAAGAATGAGCTGGTGCCCGAAAAAAAAGAAAGCTTCCCGCGCAAGATCCTGCAGGTAATTAGTGAACCCATGTTTTTGCTGCTGCTCATTGCGGCTGTGATCTATTTTATCCTCGGAGAACCCCGGGACGGCGCCATCATGCTTGTTTTTGTTGTCGGGATTATCAGCATAGAAGTCATCCAGGAATGGAAAACCGACCAAACACTTAGGGCTTTGAAGGATTTATCCACGCCGAAGATTTCCGTACTGCGCGATGGGATGATGCAGATCATCAACAGTTCGGACCTGGTGCCCGGCGACATCATGTTTATTGCTGAAGGCGTCAAAGTGCCGGCGGATGGCACGGTTTTAAAAGCGAGTACACTATGTGTCGATGAATCCTCGCTGACCGGCGAATCGGCAGGTGTCTGGAAAGTTGTCAACGGAGATAAGGCTGCCGATGGGGAATTGTCCCCCAACAGCAAAGAATACTGGCGACGGGACTATTGCTACGCCGGGACGCTGGTTACCCAGGGCACCGGAACGATCAGGGTCGATCAAATCGGCCCGGCTACCGAATACGGAAAAATCGGGCAGGAAATAGCCGCCGCGCCTGACCGTCCGACCCCGCTGGAAAAACAAACCGGAAAACTGGTCAAGCTGTGCGCGGGAATTGCCGCAGTTTTATTCGCGCTGGTCGGAGTCGTAACCTATTTCAACCTGCCGGACCATGTTGGCAGTGAACGGGTCATCGAAAGCATTTTGTCTGGGATCACCCTGGCCATGGCCATGATCCCGGAGGAGTTTCCTGTTATTTTGACCGTGTTTCTATCGATGGGTGCCTGGCGGCTGGCCAAAAAGCAGTCACTGGTCAGAAGATTGTCGTCCGTAGAAACGCTCGGGGCTGTATCCGTTCTTTGCGTCGATAAAACAGGTACCATTACCATGAACCAAATGACGGTCCGGGATACCTGGAGTCTGAACGATGACGGCGAAAGGTTGATCCGGATTATGGGCATGGGCTGCGAGCCGGATGCCTATGACCCAATGGAGAAGGCTATGATTGCCTACTGTGAAGCGCAAGGGATAGGCAGAGAGCTCCTTTTTGGCGGAGAGTTGATCAAAGAATATGCGTTCACGGACCAGACCAAGATGATGGGACACGTCTGGCAAAATGAAAATGAGCTTGTGGTCGCAGCCAAAGGCTCGCCTGAACGTATTCTGGACGTATGCAGTCTGACGGATCAGGAGAGAAAAGTTGCCGAGCACAAAATCAGAGAAATGTCGCAGCAGGGCCTGCGGGTGATTGCTGTTGGCCAAATGGTACTGACCGGCAAAGAGGAAGTCCCGGACACCCTGCCGGAATGCCGGCTGCAGCTTTGTGGTATGGTGGGTCTTGCCGACCCGCCGCGGGAATCTGTTAAGCAGGATATTCAAATCTGCAACAAAGCCGGGGTTCGGGTCGTTATGATCACCGGAGATAACGGGATTACGGCAAGCACGATTGCCAGGCAGATTAACATGCCGAACTGCGATAAGATTATCACCGGCGATGAGCTGAATCAAATGAGCGAGGAAGAACTGCGTGAGAAAGTCAAGGATGTCAGTATCTTTTCCAGGGTAATTCCAGAACATAAAATGAGAATCGTCAAAGCTTTTAAAGATAACGGCGAGATTGTCGCCATGACCGGAGACGGCGTCAATGATGCGCCAGCCTTGAAATATGCCGATATTGGGATTGCGATGGGCAAGCGCGGTTCTGAGGTTTCTCGTGAGGCTGCCGATCTGGTCCTGCTGGATGACAACTTTTCAACCATTGTTGATACCATTAAGGATGGCCGAAGAATCTATGATAACGTCAGAAAAGCCGTGGGCTATGTTTTCACGATTCATATCCCGATCGCATTTTCCTCTTTACTTGCACCCTTCCTGGGAATCAGTCCGGCGAGTCTTTTGCTGCTGCCGCTGCACGTGGTACTGCTTGAAGTTGTCATTGACCCCACCTGTTCCATTGTGCTGGAGCGGCAGCCGGCCGAGCGGGATATCATGGATCAGCCTCCGCGCAATCCCAATGAAAAGCTGCTCACTGCAAAAATACTGACCAAAAGTGTCCTACAGGGTCTCGTGATCTTTGGGGCATCATTCGGTATCTATTTCACTATTTTAAACAACCATCCTGATCAGGCTTCTCTGGCCAGGACTATGGCACTAGCGATTATTTTGCTGGCAAACCTAGTGCTGGTTCAGGTGAATAGCTCCAATACGGATTCTGCTTTTCGGTCTTTTGTGAAACTAATCAGAGATAAGGTCATGTGGATGGTAAATGTTGGGACCATAGCAGGATTGCTTCTTATTATCTATACGCCGCTGAATCACTTATTGAAGCTCGCGCCGTTGTCCTGGAAACAGCTTATCCTGGCTGCCGCTTTGGCCGTCGTATCTGTCGGCTGGTATGAGGTTGTTAAAGGGTTTAAACGCTGGAAAAGAACATAATATTCAATGAATGCTCATCAATAGTTCATCAAACTGTCACATGGGTCATTTAATATAAAACAGAAATTGATGACAGAAGACAGGAGTGTTCATTGGCAACATGAAAAAATTCCTATTCAAACCCTACCGTTGGGCAGCCGTCTTAGCTGTTTTACTGACATTTTCTTTTGTTTTTGTTCTGCTGGACACCTTTGTAATTCCAAAGAACGTGACTGAAGTCAAGCAGCGTGAGGCTGCCGAACTGCAAAATACAGCCTCTGAGCAGCAAAGTGCAGCAGAGGATCCGTCCGAGTCTGGGTCAGAGACTGAAGCTGCAGTTACCGATCATTCTTATCAGGATAAAAATATCAAAATAACGATTGACACAGTGCAGGCGCATGACACAACCATTTATGTCGCCGATATCCGGCTCAGCAATGCGTCTTACCTGAAAACAGCGCTGGCCGAAAACAGCTTTGGGCGCAATCTCAAGGAAACAACCTCGGATATGGCCGAAGAACATCAGGCAATCTTTGCGATCAATGGCGACTACTATGGATTTAGAAATAACGGTTATGTTTTACGCAATGGTGTCTTGTACAGGGATACGGCCCGTCAGGCTGGAAACGATGAAGCCTTGGTGATTGACGGCCACGGGGATTTCTCAATTATTAATGAAAATGCGGCCAGTGCCGATTCCCTGACAAATCCCTGGCAGGTACTTTCATTTGGACCGGCCCTGATCGAAAATGGAGAAATCGTGGTAGACAGTACCAGTGAGGTATTCCAGTCCAAAAACAGCAATCCGAGGACCGCGATCGGTCAGGTCTCCGGTCTGCATTACATCGTAATTGTCTCTGACGGCCGGACGGAAGAGAGCGCAGGACTTTCCTTGCTGGAGCTTGCGCAGGAGTTTGCCGAAAGAGGATGTACGGTCGCGTATAATTTGGATGGAGGAGGCTCTTCGACCATGTACTTTAATGGAGAAATCGTCAATCATCCGACCGATGGCAGGAGTTCTCAGCAGAGAGAGGTGAGCGACATTGTCTATATCGGTAATGAATAGTACGGAAGGATCACGGCAGATCCGCAAAACAGTGATTGTCTATCTGATACTCACAGCGGTATCCATTGCTGTGGCGAATATCTATGCACAGTTCGGTCATGGGGTTCGTTCGGCGGCAATGACCCTGATGTTTCTGTATCCGCTTCTGGGCGGCGCATTGTTCTACTTTACGCTGGGGCTGATCGTTCCCCGGATCAGCGACCGGAGTAACTACCGTTTGTTCTACAATATCTATAATTCCGGCATTGCGGTATTAACCGTGGGCAGTCTGCTGAAGGGGATACTCGATATTGCCGGGACTGCATCCGGCTACGTTCAACTGTTCCAAGTGGCCGGCTGGGCCGGAGCGGCAGCAGGATTGGTGTACTTGATTGCAATGGTATTTAAAAGCAGGAAGCTATCCTAAATTTAAAAAGAAATTAATATTTTAGGTGATTTTGGGAGGAAGAAAAGCTGTGGCTGAAAGAAGAGTCAAGTTTGCATTGTTATCCATTATTTCGAATACTGCGCTGATCATATTTAAGATCATAGCAGGCATTTTGAGCGGTTCCGTCAGTATTATTTCCGAGGCGATCCACTCAAGTATGGACCTTGCCGCATCGATTGTCGCCTTTTTCTCGGTGAGACAGTCAACGAAGCCGGCAGATAAGAATCATCCCTATGGACATGGAAAGATCGAAAATATTTCGGGACTTGTCGAAGGGCTTCTGATCTTTGTTGCAGCGGCACTGATTATTATTGAAGCTATTAAGAAAATATTTGAGCCTTCGGAGATTGAACAGGCAGCTGTTGCCATCGGGGTGATGCTGGTATCGGCGCTTGTCAATCTGGTTGTATCAAAAAAATTATATCAGGTGGGCAAAGAAGAGGAATCCATGGCCCTGGAAGCAGATGCGCTCCACCTGAAAACCGATGTTTATACGTCGTTAGGCGTCGGCGTTGGAATCCTGCTGATTAAACTTACCGGACTTGCCGTGCTGGACTCCGTTATCGCGATTATCGTGGCTTTGCTGATCATCAAAGAAGCGTTTCACTTATGCAAAACAGCCTTTAACTTCCTTCTCGACTCGAAGCTCTCTGATGAAGAAGAAGCTGAGATTGAAAAGATCATTTCTGAGCACAGTCATCAATTCAGAGATTATCACAAGCTTAAAACAAGAAAATCAGGAAATATGAAACACATCGATTTTCACATTACGATCGATCACAACGTTACCGTCAAAGAAGCGCATGATATTATTGGAACCCTGAAAAAGGACATGAGTGACAAGTTGAAAAATACCCGCGTGAATATCCATCTTGACCCTTATCAAGATCAGAAAGATAAAGAGATAGACGAATAAAAATATGCGTAAAACTGCCACAAGACAGCATGATAAACCTGTTGTACAATCACAAAAAAAGATTCCTGGAAAGGATGAAGACTGATGGGACCTAAGCCCCCCAATACTCCCAATATTCCCAAGAAAAAAATAATCTCCATTGGCATGATTGCTATATTGTGCGTATCCCTTTTAACGTTAACAGCTTGCTCCTCGCAGAAGACAGCGGAATCGGACAGCGCCGGTGCCGTCCTGGACAGTACTCAGAACCGTATCTCCGTTGATTATAATAATGAAGATACATATGCGGAATGGGATGATACCAAGGCCTCGCATATTACTTTTTCAGGGGGCTCGGCGAAGACAGAGGGAAGCGGAGTAAGTGTCGTCGATAACGTTATAACCATTCTATCTGCAGGTACGTATGTTATCAGCGGTGCAATTGCCGACGCTCAGATTATCGTCTACACTGAGGACAAGAATACCGTCAGACTGATCCTGAATGGTGTCGATATGACCTGTTCAACCAGTGCACCTATTTATGTGCTGAAATCTGAGAAGACTGTCATTACCCTGGCAGACGGTACGAAAAATACGCTGAAGGACGGCTCATCCTACACTTACTCGGATCCTAAAGCAGAGGAACCGGATGCAGTGATCTTCAGTAAAAGTGACCTGACGATTAATGGCAGCGGATCATTAAATGTCAAAGCCAACTTCAAAAATGGCATAACGAGCAAAGATGAACTCAGAATCGTGAGCGGCAACATTTCCGTGGATGCTGTGAATAACGGGATCATTGGCCGTGACTTTCTTACCGTTAAAGATGGCAATATCACGGTGAACGCCGGAGATGACGGGTTCAAATCTTCTAATGATGCGGATGCTGCTAAAGGCTTTATTCTGATTGAAGCAGGAACAATTAATATTACAGCCGGTGATGACGGGATGCATTCTGATGCAACGCTGGATATTTACGCCGGAGAGGTTACGATTGCGAAATCTTATGAAGGAATTGAAAGTGCTGTGATCAATATCCATGGCGGGGATGTGAACGTGAAGTCAAGCGACGATGGTATCAACGGTGCAGGAGGTACAGATTCTTCCTCAGTGAATGGCCGGCCGGGTCAAAATGATTTTGCGTCTTCGGGTGACTGCAGTATGAGCATCAATGGTGGTACCATCGTTGTTGATTCAGGCGGTGATGGGATTGATATCAACGGATCGGTCACCATGACCGATGGAAAGGTCATTGTCAACGGACCAACGGACAACGGTAACGGTGCTCTGGATTATACCGGATCATTCACCGTAACCGGCGGGTTCCTGGTAGCGGCAGGCAGCGCAGGCATGGCAGAGGCTCCGGATACGAATTCATCCCTCTATGCTTTGAACATTAACCTGCCGTCTGATCAGCAGGCCGGTACGATCATCAGGATCGAAAATGCAGATGGTAAAGAAGTGCTTACTTTCGCGCCGACCAAAATGTTCCGGAACCTGGTCGTATGTTCATCGGAATTAACCAAAGGCACAACCTATAAGATTTATTATGGAGGAAGTTCATCAGGCACATCGGTAAACGGTCTCTATTCAGGGGGAACCTATACGCCTGGAACACGCTACGAAGAGGTTGCGATTTCCGAGAAGGTTACGCGTGTCGGTTCCTATAGCGGAGGAATGGGCGGCAGAGCCTTCAAACGATAGGAAGGTTACAGATTAGCTGATAGCGTAGATAGAATATTGAACCGAAGATCACCAGAAGCAAGAAACCTCCCGATTGCAGGGGGGTTCTTGTGTAAGCAAAGTCTATTATGAGTCAATATTGAATACAACGATCAGTAGCATTTTGAATTTCGCGGCAGCAAATATTGCGTGCGGGATAGCTGCAGGCATGACGATGGTCTGGCCTTTTTCCAGCACATAGTCCTGAGATCCGATCGTGATCCGGGCGCTGCCATCAAGGATGTAGACCATCGCATCTCCGCCAGAGGAGTGGGAGCTGATCTCTTCTCCCAGATCAAACGCAAAAAGTGTCAGACTTAAGGCTTTGCTCTGGGCCAGCGTTCTGCTGACGACCTGACCGTTCTGGTAATCTACCAAAGAAGCCATATCCAGAACTTTACCAAAATCAATGTTTTTAAGAAAATGTTTTTCCATAAGGATCACTTCCTTTCTTTATTCACATATTCTTAAGCTTTACCCTGTATCTTATATTGTATCTGAAGTATTCCTTTGTCAAATGGGCTGGAATTATGTATTATTAGGATTATAGAATTTTATCCCCTTGATGTGGCGACCTCTCAAAAGTTAAGAGAACAAATTACCCGAAAGGAAGTAAAGCATGGATTTTGATATTGTTCAAACCCTTTATATGTTACCCGGAATCATTATTGGTCTTACCTTTCATGAGTTTGCCCACGCCCAGACCGCAGTGTGGTTGGGTGATGATACGCCCAGACTGCAGGGCAGGACGTCGCTTAACCCGTTGGTTCATATTGACATTATTGGATTTCTGATGCTGGTCATCGCCCATTTTGGCTGGGCTAAGCCTGTTCAGGTTGACACCAGCAATTTTAAAAACAGAAAAAGAGATGACATTCTGGTATCCCTGGCCGGACCGGTGATGAACTTGTTGCTTGCAGTATGTTTCGTGATCCTGATATGGGCCATCAGTTATATTCCGGAAAGCATCCTCGATAGCAATACTTTAAATATTCTTCAAAGTATCTTTGTTAATGCGGTCTGGATGAATGTCGTCTTGTTTGTCTTTAACCTTCTGCCAATCCCGCCGCTCGACGGTTCCCATGTTGTCTTTGGTTTGCTCGGTTTGAAAGACAGCAGTCTGTACAGCCAAATTTATCAGATGAGTACGTTTATCTTACTGATTTTGATTATTACAAATGTGATCAATATCGTGATCGGGCCGCCGATTGAGTATGTCTATAAGTTTCTAATCAGTCCTTTGCTTTGATACAGATTGTTCTTTTTAGAGCTTTTAGGGTAGCATTTCTCAGATAATAGCGCTATAATAAACCATGTGCATGCCATTGTGGGTTTGTAGCTCAGCCGGTTAGAGCACCGTGTTCACATCGCGGGGGTCGTAGGTTCGAATCCTATCAAACCCACCATTTTAAAGTTATTCTAAATACCATAAACTTACTTGAGAGATATTAGGGATTGGGAAAGTTACCAAAATATATTTAAAATGCCTAAGACTCCGATCCATTTATACTTATAACAAAGGAGATACTTTCTAATGGATAAACTTGATATTATCCTAGAAAAATTATCATCCATTGATAATAGAATCAATTCTATTGATGATAAACTGGAAGCAATGGAAAAGAAAAACCAAACAGAACACAAAGAAATTCACCGGAAACTTGATACATTGATTTCAGCAACGGCGAAAAATACTGAGGATATTACAGAACTAAAGGCTTTATAAATAGCTCTTTAGTTTTTTTTGCCTCAAAAAACTCTGAGAGGCATAAGCGCAACTTTTGGGTTGGTAGGTCATCCCGAATATGCCGTACAGCAAAACCGGGATATATAGCGGGCATTCAGTTTGCCGGGTTATCCTTTTTAATATCTAAATTCGTTCTAATCGCGGGCGGATATTCTTGCAGCGTCTTAACCATGTTGGCCGCAATCTCCAAGGCCTTTTTCCGGTTGACTTCTTTTCGCACCGTGTCTACTCTGCTTTGGGCAACGAGTATTTTTAGTAGTTCATTATAGGCGCTGAGCATGTTGTCACGGTGCAGGGCAAATTGTTCGTCGTATTTTGCGCTTTCGGCGTAAGTTCCGGTGGTTGGCTGCACGGTCTGAGGCTGTATTTTTCTCAGCTTTCTGGATACTCTTACGATCGGGACCAGTTCCACGCTTTGTTTCTTTTCTTGAACAGCCTCCTTAAGTTCCCGTTTGCTCATATTTTCAACATCATGACAGGCCATAAATTCCTCCCGCTCTTCCGTCGGAATCCCCAGAAGGATGACCGCCTGGGAAAAACTAAGATTCGAATCCGGATTCGAATCTGGCAAGTCTCCGCCGGGGGAGGCGGGTCTAGGCCCGAATTCCTTGCAGATCCGCATCAGGTGCTCGGCTGTCCGCTGGGAATAGCTGACCTCTTCTTTCAGCCACTTTCCCCACTCCCCATAGGGAACCGCTGCCTTGGCCTCCGTCAGGCAGGTGCCGATTTGAACGCAGTTCTGGAGCATGATTTTGTCGGTCCGGCTTTTAATTAAGTTAATCTCGGCCGCGATTTGCGCCGGTGTCCGGGTAGATAATTCAACATTCATTCTGGTTTCACTCTCTTAACCGATGATATTTTACAGATAACGCTATAAAATATTCCGGTCCCCAGACAAGTGTGAGGGTTTCAGCCCCGATCTGGCGGGATTAGCGTGTTTTATCCCTCCTTTTGCCCTTGAATTAATTGATCAGTTTGTATAGTATTCCATATGTAGGGTTCCAAGCTTCCTGCGTGCCAAAAATAAAAAAGGGGCTGAAGAAAATGGATCTTAGAGAGCGGTTAATCGAAGCCTTCACCAAATTGGGATTTGACGAATACAGAGAAATTAAAGTTGATAACATTGTTTTTTCACAGGATGTATTCAATCAGTGCGCCAGAAATACCTGCGGCAATTTTGGCAAGAACCATGCTTGCCCGCCCGGAGCAGGGACGGAGGAGGAAAGGAAAGCCAGGGTCCGGAAATATGATCAGGCTTTTATTCTCTGTAAAATCATCTCGATCCTCTCCGGAGATGATATGATGGAGTCGATGGGGATTCTGGGCAATTTGAACAAAGCGCTGCGGAAAGAATTTGCTGCGGAAGATGTTCTGATTTTGGGGGCAGGTCCCTGTACATTGTGTGAGAAATGCTCGGCTCTTGACGGAGAACCCTGCCGCTTCCCGGACAAAAAGCAATATTCGATGGAAGGCAACGGGATTGATGTCGTCCGGATGTCCATGGACCAGAAGATGACGTATAACGCAGGAATGGGAAAAGTCGGCTTTTTTTCGCTTGTACTTTATAACCATTAAGGAAGATAGTTGCCCTCAATAGCAGTTAATTGTTTTTTGGGGCGTTAACAAAGTAATTATGAATTTAAAGGATACTGGGATTTCCTTTATTTTATTTGGGATGCTATAATATCCGGAGAAATATCTATCAGAGATAATGATGGAAGATGTTGCAACCATTTTCAAATTGGAAAATGCTTAAAAGGTGGTATTGAGATGTTGGAACTGATAAATGTCGGCCTGACGTTAGACGATGACAAGGGAACAGATGTAGAAATCCTTGAGAACATCAGTCTCACCCTGGATAAGAAAAAGATTTACGTCATGACAGGTCCGAACGGGGGAGGAAAATCCTCGATCGCCAAAGTGATTATGGGTATTTACCAGCCTACGGCAGGAAAAATACTTTTGGATGGTACCGATATTACCGGTATGGGAATTACGGAAAGAGCACGGCTGGGTATCGGCTATGCGTTTCAGTCACCGCCCCGTTTCAAAGGAATGAAAGTCCGCGATATTTTGAAGCTGGCTGCCGGTCCGGATAAAGAGGTGAATTCCTGTGATTTGCTTTATGATGTGGGTTTATGTGCGCAGGATTATTTGGATAGGGAAATTAATGCGAGCTTTTCGGGCGGGGAATTAAAGAGAGTTGAAATTGCCAGTATTTTGGCGCGCAACCTGAAAGTGGCTGTCTTTGATGAACCGGAAGCAGGGATTGACCTGTGGAGCTTCCAGAAGCTGACCGAGACGTTCCAAAATTTAAATAAAAAGTATGACACGACGATCGTGATTATCTCTCACCAGGAGAGGATTCTCCGTCTGGCCGACCAGGTTGTTTTAGTGTCCGACGGAAAAATCAGCGAAGTGACCACCAAGGCTAAAATTCTGGGTGAAATCGAGCTGCTGGATTCCAACTGCGAATGCAGAAACAACTGTACCATTGTAGGAGGAAAAGCACAATGTTGAATGCGATCGATAAAAAAATCTTAGCTGAAGTCGCTGATTTGCATGAAATCCCGCATGGAGCCTATAATATCCGTAAAAATGGCGAGAAAGCGGGACGAAATACGACTGCAAACATTGATATTATTACCAAGCAGGACAAGCCCGGCATTGATATCATTGTGAAACCCGGAACCAAAGGAGAAAGCGTGCATATTCCGGTTATTCTGTCTGAAGGGATGGATGACCTCGTTTACAATACATTTGAAATCGGCGCCGACTCGGACGTTCTGATTGTAGCCGGCTGCGGTATTCATAACCCGGGAAGCAAGAAAGCCCAGCATGACGGCGTTCACGAATTTTTTGTCCGCAAGGGTGCCAAGATGAAGTATGTAGAAAAACACTACGGCGAAGGCGATGGCAGCGGGGAAAGGATTTTGAATCCGAAGACGATTATTGAAGTCGAAGAGGGCGGTGTGGCTGAGCTGGAAATGGTTCAGATTAGAGGCGTCGACCAGACCAAAAGGGATACGGAAGTGCGCCTGCACAAGAACGCGCGTTTGATTGTCATGGAAAGACTGCTGACTACCACCAACCAGAATGCCGAATCCAATATTACAGTTGAGCTGACAGGAGAAGATGCTGCCGCCCAGATCATTTCGCGTTCCGTGGCGCAGGATCATTCCACCCAAGTTTTTCATTTGAATATGCGCGGCTATGCCCAATGCCGCGGACATATTCAATGTGATTCGATTATTATGGATCAAGCGAAAGTTTCTTCCATTCCGGAGATTTCGGCCTTCCATTCGGATGCGCAGCTGATCCATGAGGCGGCTATCGGCAGGATTGCAAACGATCAGCTGATCAAGCTGATGACGCTTGGTCTCACGGAAAAAGAGGCTGAAGATATGATTCTGCAAGGTTTTTTGGCCTAATATCAATGATAGGGTTATCTGATATAATATTAGGGTTAAGTAATCTATTAATAGGGCAATTTGAAGTTTTTCATTAATAGATAAATTTGATCGGAGATGGGAAAATGCGCAAACTTTCTTGCTAAACGTGAAGTTAAAAGAGCGTTCCAGAGTAAGCAGCAAGTACTGCTGGCTTTGTGACGCCCACGGATGGGCTAATGCCGCGGTGCCAAGGATGTCAAGGAGCGGTAAGCCCGCAAAGCAAGAAAGTTACAATTTTTTAAGCAATCAAAATTAAACCAACAGCATTTGGAATGTGCATTATATTGACATTTTTTCTGCACATCAACTGCGTTCAAGGATATTTTGGGGCTGCAAGAATAAACTTTCTTGCAGCCTTATTATTTTTAACAGTGAGGTGATCGTGATGGCGTTGATTAACATCGACCATTTAACGTTTTGCTATGACGGCAGTTATGACAATATCTTTGAAAATGTATCTTTTCAGATTGATACGGACTGGAAGCTTGGGTTCACAGGCCGAAACGGGCGCGGTAAAACGACCTTTTTGCAGCTGCTGTGCGGGAAATACGAGTATCGTGGGACAATTGACTCCCCCGTGTCTTTTGATTATTTTCCTTTTCAGGTTACCGATCCCAGTCAAAATGTCATTGAGGTAGTGGCGGGTATCTGTCCTGATTTTGAACATTGGGAACTTCAGAAAGAATTGTCATTGCTCGAAGTTGCAGAGGATGTCATGGAGCGGCCTTTTGCAGCCTTAAGCCAGGGGGAGCAGACCAAGGTTTTGCTTGCGGCACTGTTTATTAAACCCAACAACTTTCTTTTGATCGATGAACCGACCAACCATCTGGACATAGAGGGCAGGCGCGTTGTCGGGAAATATCTGAACAGGAAAACCGGCTTCATCCTGGTTTCGCATGACAGGGTTTTTCTGGACCGTTGTATCGACCATATCCTGACCATCAATAAAACCAATATTGAACTTCAAAAAGGTAATTTTTCAAAGTGGTGGATCAATAAAGAGAGAACGGATTCGTTTGAGACAGCGGAGAATGACAGGCTGCAGAAAGAGATCAAACAATTATCGGCAGCAGCCAGGCGGACGGCCGGCTGGTCGGATAAAATTGAGAAAACCAAGAAGGGAACACTGAACTCCGGCATCAAGCCGGATAAAGGCTATATCGGCCACCAGGCGGCAAAAATGATGAAACGGTCCAAAGTGATCGAAACTCGGCTGCAAAAGAACATCCAGACGAAAGAAAAACTTTTAAAAAATATTGAGCTGGCCGACAGCCTGAGTATGAAACCCCTTTCACACCCGAAAAATACACTCGTGGAATTGTCTGACCTGGCAATCTATTATGCGGACAGGAATGTCTGCGAGAATGTCCATTTTACCGTAGAGAGAGGAGAGCGCGTGGCCTTAAGCGGCCGCAACGGGTGCGGTAAATCCAGTGTTTTAAAGCTGCTGACTGGAGAAGAGCTGACTTACAGCGGCAAACTAAGTATCGGAAGCAATCTAAAAATCTCCTATATTTCGCAGGACACCGCTTACTTGCAGGGCAGCCTGCACAGTTTTGCCGAGCAGTACCAGATCGAGGAAAGCCGTTTTCTGACCATTCTGCACAAGCTCGATTTATCAGGCGTTCAGTTCGAAAAAGATATGCGTATGTTCAGCGCAGGGCAGAAGAAAAAGGTGCTCCTGGCCAAAAGTCTCTGCGAGCAGGCCCATCTGTATATCTGGGATGAACCACTGAACTATATTGACGTTCTGTCCCGGATGCAGATTGAGGACCTCATTGTAAGATGCCGGCCGACCTTGCTGTTTGTGGAGCATGACAGTGCGTTTGTGCAATCAGTGGCAACAAAATATATCAGGCTTTGATCGGTTGCCCTCGAACAAAATTTTCAGGGTCCTGAAGCACCGCGGATTTTCTGTTGACAAATGAGGTCTATTGGAATAGACTTACAAGTAGGGTCTATTGAGATAAACCTTCGGAGGTATCATGGAAAGCTATAAATTATTTGATGCGGAGTATAAATTTGTCAGTATCGTCTGGGAAAAGGAACCGGTGAATTCGACTGAGCTTGTAAGGCTTTCTTTGGAAAGATTGGGCTGGAAGAAGTCAACCACTTACACGGTTTTGCGAAAGCTATGTGAACGGGGCATTTTAGACAATGCTGATGCAGTAGTCACTTCACTTGTTAAAAAGGAAGAAGTGCAGAAATATGAAAGCCAATCTTTAATCGAAAAAAACTTTGAAGGTTCTCTGCCGCAGTTTTTAACAGCGTTCCTCGATCGGAAAAAGCTTACGGCCAAGGAAGCTGAAGAACTGAAACGAATTATTGAGGAGGCGATGCAATGAACAGCTTGATGACAGTATTCAGCACTGTTGTCGATATGAGCATAACAGCTTCCTATGTGGCTCTGGGTGTGATCCTGATTCGACTGCTTCTGAAAAGGGCACCGAAAATCTTCTCTTATCTGTTGTGGCTGGCGGTTTTTTTCAGACTGGTTTGTCCAGGTTCATTTACCTCAGTTTTTAGTTTCTTAAACGTTGTCAGACCCGCAATGCAGCCTGATGCTTTGTCTGAGACGCTGGTGATGGCAGGCCTTGAGAACATAAATTATGCAATAAACGGTACAATAAACGGTTCAGTTGGCAGTACGCTGCCTCTGGTCGCAGCAATGGGTGTAAGTCCGCTTCCTATGCTGATGTTGCTTGGCAGTATGGTCTGGATTGCCGGAGTTACGGTGTTGCTGATTTGGAATATTTTTTCCTATTTTAAAATTGCAGGAAAGATCAAAACGGCTACGCTGCTGGATGCTTCTTTACCGCATATTTATGAGACAGATCAAATCAGCACGCCGTTTGTTTTTGGCTTTATCAGACCCAGAATTTATTTGCCTGCAGGCATTTCGCCCCGGGGATTGCCCTATGTACTGGCGCATGAAACGGTGCATATTAAGAGACGCGATTATCTGATCAAACCGGCGGCATTTCTGATTCTGATCATCCATTGGTTTAATCCGTTGATGTGGCTCTGTTTTGCGCTGATGGTTAAGGACATGGAAATGTCCTGCGATGAAACGGTTATTAGAAACAAGGGGCAAGGGGTCAAAGCGGATTATTCCAATTCCCTGCTGGCGTTGGCAGTTCAGAAGAACAGCTTTTGGCAGGCTGCGCCTTTAGCTTTTGGTGAAAACAATATTAAAGCGAGAATCAAAAATGTGATCCATTACAGAAAGCCCGGTGTTTGGATTGGTACGGCGGCAGTTGTTGCGATTGTAGCGTTGATGATTGGATTTGTGGCCAACCCGGTCAATGACACGGCTGCAGGACAGGAAACATACGCTGGTTATGCAGTAGATAAATTACTGGCCAACAAAACACCGTATGTAGGCAATGCCGTTAAAGTTATCGCGCTAATTGACGCGATGCCTTTGCCGGAAGGGGTTGTCCGGGATAAAGTCGAGTTGCAGACGTCGACCGCGCCGTATGGTTTAACCATTCATTACCGGATCAACGACGATTCAGCGATTTCTGCGGAAGACGGAATGATCGGTGATGTGTTTGGGCGCAATGCCATCCTGTTGTTCAGCCTAGTAGATAATGTTGAAGTCATTAACATAAAATTTACCGACAGCGTGGGAAAATATGAAGGATATAGCACGACTTACTTAAGAAGCAGAATGGAGCAAATGATGCAGAGAGATGTACGTGTATATGCCGAAAGTGCCGATTTGCTGAAGGAATTGCTTACGCGTCTGGAGCATGCGTACTTCAGTCTTGGAAATGAAGGAAATACGGCGGTCAACAAAGCCAAGCAGATTGAGCTGTGCTTGGAGAAAATCATGTCATCGCCTTTACCTTCCTCCAATCCCTATGATTATATCAAAGCGCATCAGGCAGAGTACAATATCATTCTGGCCATGGATGAACAAGCACTGCCTTACCTGTTTTCCGAATTTGCGAAAGGCGGGCAGACAGGCTTAAAGGGAAGTCTGATGGAGATCCTGTGCCGAAAGATCCTTGGCAGTGAGGATATCAAATATGCCAGTACGAATCATCAGGACTGGTATGATGCCTATAAGAAACATATCCAGGAGATAACAGACAAAAATAGTTTGATCTGGGTGCAGGATCATTATCCGAAAGGTGTACTTATTTTGGGCGGAGAACAGAATTAACTTAGACTATCTGTAACGCATTTTTCGCCCTTCTTCCGGGACTCCTAAGAGGATCACCGCCTGGGAGTATGTCAAATTACGCACCAGGGCGCAATTTGAGCTGCAGGCGGAAGCCTCGGGCAGTTTGCTCCCGTACTCTCTGAAGACCTTCATCAGTCTGTCGGCCGTACGCTGAGAGTAACTGACCGACTCCTCCAGCCACTGGCCCCATTCTCCAAACATAAGCAGGGCCTTGGCTTCCGTCAGCCGCCTTCTAATCTCGACAGCGGCGGCAAGGTAGATACTCTCCGTCCAGTATTTGATCATGTTAATTTCAGCCGCGATGACATGCGGCGTGCGTCCCCTGATGATATCCGTTGTGTATTAGATACTGTATTAGTTATTGGATCAGTCATGATATCCACACTCCTTGGGGCTAACTTCACTCGTAGGATCTGTGGACAGGCTTAAAAGTGTGACAACCTCAGTCTTAACAACGGACAATCTTTCTCATCGTATATAAGGTCACCGAAAGTCGAGATACTAAAAAATCAGTAATGCTCAAACCCTTGTAATTTGATATCCTTAAGTGTTATAACAGGTACATTGTTGCCAGTAAACCTGTTGCAGTCATAACGACGGCGTATGGCAGAGCCAGTTTTACCATCTCAGCGTAAGACAGGCGAATCAGCGGTGCAAGTGCAGAAGTCAAGAGAAACAGAAACGCCGCCTGACCATTTGGTGTGGCAACGGAAGGGATATTTGTACCCATGTTGATGGCAACTGCCAGCTTGTTGTACTGCTCCAGCGCAATAGCTCCGGCTTCAAACGCTTGCTGTGTTTCAGTCATATATACCGTAGCCACAAAAACATTGTCACTGATTGCCGAAAGGACACCGTTGGCCGCAAAGAAAGCCACAAGCTGGTTCTGCCCTTCCATGTTCAGCACCCATTGAATAATCGGCGTAAACAAATGCTGGTCATGAATAACCGCAACGACGGCAAAAAATACGACCAGCAGCGCAGTAAACGGCAATGCTTCTTCAAACGCATGACCGATGCGCTTTTCTTCAGTAACCCCGTTGAAAGCAGTAAGCAGGATAATAATCATAAGACCAATAATACCTACTTCCGCCAAGTGCAGTGCCAGGGAGAAGATCAGCATAACGCCGCACAAAGCCATAACAATCAGGCGCACACGTCCGCGCATATTCCTGGCAGCATCTTTGACTTTTACATCATCTTCCATAACATTTCTCACAGATTCCGGAAGCTGGTAGCCGTACCCCCAGAACTTAGTAACTTCAAGGATAATGGTGGTCAGAAGACCAACGATCAATACCGGGATAGACACAGGGGCACATTGTATAAAGAAATCTACGAAGTCCCATTGCATAATGGAGCCAATCAACAGGTTCTGCGGTTCACCAACCAGTGTTATTGCTCCGCCCAGCGCAGTGCCCACAGCACCATGCATCATAAGATTACGCAGAAAACCACGAAACTCGTCCAGGTCCTCATGAAGTTTCTCATCAACACTATGGTCGTGATTAATGTCATACGTTTCGTATACTTTTTCGCTGGAAGCAAACTTGTGGAAGATGCTATAGAAACCATAGGCCACGGCGATAATCACTGCCGTTACGGTCAGCGCGTCCAAAAACGCGGAAAGAACCGCACCCAGTACAGCGAACAGGAATGAAAGCGCGACTTTAGAGTGTACTTTAGTAAGGAGCTTGGAAAACAGGTACACAAGACCTTCTTTCATAAAATAGATCCCGGCAACCATGAACATCAGAAGAAGAATAACCGGCAGGTTCATTTCAACCTCGTGATAGACCATATGAGGGTTAGTAAGTCCGAGCACAACGGCTTCGATCGCCAGAAGCCCACCGGCAGGAAGCGGATAACATTTTAACGCCATTGCCAGGGTAAAAATAAATTCGACAATCAACACCCACCCGGTAACGTACATACCGGCGGTAACCATCAAAATAGGGTTCAACACCAGAAAAGCAAGAATTGTTCTTTTGTACCAGTCCGGAGCATGACCCAGAAAATTTGCTCTGAATGCTTGTCCGATGCCCATTTGTTTCATATGTACTATCCTCCCAAGTGAAAATTAAAGATATAAAAAAGAGAGTACTCCAAAACGGAACTACTCCCCCCCAAGAAGTTCATATTACTTGCAGCCTGGCAATCATAGCAACTTACAAGCAACCTTAGACCCATAGCTTTAGCGTCCTTCACTTTCACGAAGTTTGCATCAACCTGTACAACTATATATTGTTATTTTTGCTTAAGCTTTTATATTATAACAGAAAATTATTCTTTTGAATACCCTGAATATATCCACTTTATGCTGAAGTGTCCAGGTATTTATCTTAAGTATTTTGTTTTTTAATATAATCCTTTAGCAAATCAGGCTATCTCTCAAAAATCTTCTTCCCCTTGACTTACAAAATAGTATTTTACTATTTTAAAGTTTTTACCCAAATATTCATATCTTCAAAACCGCCGCAAATATGGCAGTTGTTGATTAGTCTACCCCGATACATATACCCCAGCTTGCTTAAAGACCTGTTGATTCCAAGATTGTTAGCTCTTGAAAGGCTATATGCTGTAGCAAAGCCATTGCGTTTCAAGTGTGTTTCCAGTTGGAATATCAATTCGCTTAATATGTTTCTGCCTCTATACTTTGGATAAGTGGCGCAATCAGTTATTTCAGCGTTCATGTGTTGTTTGTCAAGATCCGCCGAAGCAATACTGATAATTTTTCCTTCTTCTTCCGCTACCATATACAAAATATGATCCTGCATGACTTTTTGAAGATACTCTCTGCTGAAAATAGGAGTTGGATAGGTTTCAAATGCCGTTTGAAAAAGCTGAATTATCTGGGGAATATCGTCCGGCACGGCCTGCCTTATCGTATAGTTTTTATTCTTAGTCAGCTCGAATTTATTGGTATTCTTAACGCAATAATCGATAATTCTGTTTTCTTTCTCCTCATAGAGTGAATTTTTGCGCTTCGTATCAAGAAAAAGGGACATACAAGTTGCATCCTCTCCCTGAAAAAAACCGTCGATAACCCCCTCTGCTACAAACCCACATTCCTCAAAGAGACTAAGATCTTGTTTATAACAATTCGCAATAATCTTACCCAGATTTTCTTTTTTGGAATAATCAATAATCTCTTTGATTATCAACTCAGACAAAAGAGAATGACTCAATATTTTAAGCCTTTTATTGCGATAATCCACGTACATGTCCACACCCGAAAAGTTTGTATATAAATTTTTACATTCGTCTTGATCTATATTCATGGAAGTCCTCCCTCTTGTTGAGTCTTACGTTTGTACTTGGAATCAAGCACACTTGTTCATCTCTGTATAACTTTTCTAATCCCCGGTATTCTTTATTCTTGAATTTACTGCACGTGCCGCATTTTCGGCACTGGTGCGTTTTATCCCGAGGCTCGCTATACGTGCAAATTACACCTTCATAATTTCTAAGAATGACCTTTTCAGGGGAATATGAAATCAAGTATTGTGGATTGACTGGGATCTTCCCCCCGCCTCCAGGCGCATCCACAACAAACTGTGGAATAGCTAGACCCGAGGTATGTCCACGCAGCATTTCTATGATTTCAATCCCTACAGAAACCGGAGTTCTGAAATGCTCTATTCCTTCTGAAAGGTCGCACTGATAAAGGTAATATGGTCTAATTCTGGAGCTTACCAGTTTCTGAACCAAATCACGCATTATATAGGGGCAATCGTTAATGTCTTTTAAAAGTACAGATTGGTTGCCAAGAGGAATTCCGGCATCTGCCAATTTCTCACATGCCATGCGAGCCTCAACTGTCAATTCCTTGGGGTGGTTAAAGTGAGTATTCAGCCAAATTGGATGATATTTTTTCAGCATTTTGCAGAGCGTATCGGTAATTCTCTGAGGCATGACAACTGGTGTTCTTGTGCCTATCCGTATTATTTCCACATGTTTGATTTCTCGTATTGATCTTATGATTGCTTCCAGCCTTTCATCAGAGAGGCATAAGGCGTCCCCTCCTGACAAAAGTACATCTCTGACTTCTTTATGCGCTCTGATATAATTAATCGCCCGTTTGATATTGTCCTGGGAAAGAGCCCTATCCTCATGCCCGGCAAATCGTCTTCTTGTACAGTGGCGACAATACATTGAACACTGATCAGTAATAAGCAAAAGTACCCTGTCCGGATATCTGTGAGTAAGACCCGGGACTGGCGAGTCGACTGTTTCATGCAGCGGATCACAACTGTCGAACTTGGATATTTTAGTTTCATGAACCGTCGGTATTGCTTGCCGCCGTATAGGGCAATGCGCATCATTAGGATTCATGAGCATCGCATAATAGGGTGTTATTGCCATACGTAATTTTTTAAGACTTACTTCTACTCCCTGGCGCTCATCCTGGGTAAGATTGACCACCTGTACCAACTGATCTATTCCGGTGATTCGATTGGCAATCTGCCATTGCCAATCCTGCCATTGTTCTGTCGTTATATCTTTCCATAAAGGTATATCCCTGTAATCTCTCGGCATTTCATTATGCTCCTCTCCAATCTTTATTCAGCCTGTTCCTCCTTTAATCTCTCCTAAATGTTTGCCTCTTTTATGGCTGTGGGCGACTGCATATTGCCGCTACGATTCTGATATCATCTTCTTGTAATAATACTCCGGCAATTTCCTTACCTGTTCTGCCAAGACCCGAAATACATACAGAAATCATAGCAATCCTTCCTTTTTGATAATTGTTTTTTCTTCAATAAAAAATGCTGCAGAGAGGTCCCTGCAGCATATGCCTAAAAAATTTATACCCTAACTAAAGGTGTCATCAAGCATATTAATCACCTTCTCTTCCAACGCTTACGAGATTAGCTGACGGATTCGGGTCGAAAGAGCCTAACCCTACCAAAGCACCTGCTATGGATTCACCCCTATTTGTTTGGGTCTCCCGTTCCATACGGATTCAGCGTTTAAAATAAATTCAGTTTTGTTCTTTGATAAAAACATAAGGTGAAAAGCTAACACATTAAGTAGCCTCCCACCCCAGAGCCTTGTTTCTCTTGAAAATGGCAAGTGCCATTCCAACCGAAAGCAAACGTATTATGTTTTGCATATCCTATTTACTGAATCCAGCCAAAATATTAGCTGATAAATATAGAATAACAAAAGATTAATTTAATGTCAATTTAAAATGTATTTTTTTGGCAATGTTTCCTAACCATGTGAACTACAGTTTCTTGTTCACAGAAACACCTCCTGAAAATAATTGCTGCAACGATATCAACGATATGAAGAATTGTAACAAAAATCCTGAGATTAATAAAGGAAATGACTTTTTTTCGGCGAACTTTAATACATAAAATCGGCCATAGATTCTGCTCTATGGTTATTTTTCTATAATCCCGGCGGATGGGAGATTGATTGGATATGATTGCCAAAGCCAAAGAAGCCCTGCTCAAATATTACGGTTACCGGGAATTCAGAGGAGGGCAGGAGCAAGTGATAGAGAGCCTGCTTCAAAGGCAGGATACGTTAGCCATTATGCCTACGGGGGCAGGTAAGTCGATTGCGTACCAAATTCCGGCGGTTTTATTGGAAGGGGTGACGCTGGTCATTTCCCCCTTAATCTCCCTTATGAAAGATCAGGTAGACAGTCTCGGTCAAACGGGTATTCAGGCGACATTGATCAATAGTTCTATTTCTCTGAAAGAAACCTGGTCGCGCATTGACCGGATGCAGCGGGGCGAGTATAAGCTGGTCTATCTGGCGCCGGAGCGCCTGGAATCCGAGGAGTTTCTTGCCAGTCTGAAGGGGTTGCCAATCCATTTTGTCGCTGTGGATGAAGCGCATTGCGTTTCTCAGTGGGGCCACGACTTTCGTCCGAGCTATTTGCGGATCAGCAAGTTTCTGCAATCCCTGCCCGCAAGGCCGTTGGTCGGAGCTTTCACAGCTACGGCCACCGAGGAAGTCAGACAGGATATCATCCGCTTGCTGGGTCTCAAGGAACCGAATTGCTTTGTCATGGGATTTGACAGGCCGAACCTAAAGTTTTCCGTCCTGCGTGGTGAAAACAAAAAGGTTTTTATCCAGGACCATCTGAAAAATAACCGTAATGATTCGGGAATTATCTATGCCGCAACGCGTAAAGATGTCGATAAACTCTATAAATTACTGAAAGGACAGGGATTCTCAGTCGGTTGTTACCATGCCGGTTTGCCCGATCAGGAACGAAAGCGCAATCAGGAAAAGTTTATCTATGACGAGATTGCTGTGATGGTGGCGACAAACGCTTTCGGTATGGGAATCGATAAATCCAATGTCCGGTTTGTGATTCATTACAACATGCCCAAGAACATTGAAGCCTATTATCAGGAAGCTGGAAGGGCGGGCCGTGACGGAGAGCCGGCAGAATGTTTTCTGCTTTTTAGCCCCCAGGATGTGCAGATTCAAAAAATGATGATTGAAGAAACCATATTCCAGGAACAGCGTGTGGCCAATGAATATAAAAAACTGCAGGCCATGGTCGATTACTGTCATACATCGAGATGTTTAAGACAGACCATTCTGGAGTATTTTGGAGAAACAGAAAGTCCGGATAAATGCCGGCACTGCAGCAACTGCGACGACGACAGGAAAAAAGTCGATGTAACCCTGGACGCCCAAAAAATCCTTTCCTGTGTTTACCGGATGAAGGAACGCTTTGGTTCAGCATTGGTTGCTGAAGTACTTAAAGGCTCCCAGAATAAAAAGGTCCTTCAGTTTGGGTTGGACAGGTTATCTACCCATGGGATCATGAAGGACACACCGCTGCAGGAGATTAAGGACAGGATCAGTTTCCTGGCAGCCGAAGGCTATCTTGTGGTGGCAGGCGGTCAATATCCGGTTCTGAAGCTTGCTCCCAAAGCGGCGGCTGTGCTTAAGGGCCAGGAAAAAGTGTTTCAGATTCAGGTGCAGCGGGAAGAAGTATCGCTCACCGCCGCTGAACAAATATTTGAAAGACTGCGGGCTTTGCGCAGACAGATTGCCCAGCAGGAGGGATTGCCTCCGTACATGATTTTTCCGGACAGCACGCTCAGGGAAATGGCTCAAAGCTGTCCGCAGGACAGGAATGCGCTGATCCGGGTAAATGGCGTTGGCGAAAGAAAACTGCAGAAATACGGGGATCTATTTTTAGCCGAGATCAAGGAGGCCCTGCAAGGATATGAAAATATTGGTTGACGCGGATGCCTGTCCGGTGAAGGAGCTCATTGTGAGCTGCGCGAAACAATTTGAACTTCCGGTCATCATGATCGTCGATACTTCCCATGAACTGAAGGACGACTACAGTATGGTGATCACCGTGGACCAGGATCGGGACAGTGTAGATTTCGCGCTGATGAAGCGGTTGGACAGGGAAGATATTGTTGTCACGCAGGATCATGGACTGGCGGCGCTTGTTCTGGGGAAAGGCGCCAGGGCAATCAATCAAAATGGACTTGTTTATACGGACAGCAATATTGAACGGCTCCTTTTTGAACGTCACGTCGGACAAAAGGTACGGCGTGGGGGAGGAAGAACCACCAATGTTAAGAAAAGAACCAAAGAAAACAATGAATGGTTCAGGACGGCCTTTATTAGGCTGATTGAAGAAACCAAAGACCGTACGTTTGAATAATAAATACACTGTTTTAGTTGGATAATTCTCAGAGGAACGGAGAACAGGATGAGTCTTAGGTTTATTTACGGACGGTCCGGCAGCGGCAAGTCCACCTATTGCCTGAATGAAATAAAGGAACACGTCAAAAACGGAGCGGATCATCCTTTGGTGCTGCTTGTGCCGGAACAGTATACGCTGCAGGCGGAGAGAGACCTGATTAACGTGCTGAAGACCGGAGGGATTCTAAAGACGGAAGTATTAAGTTTCCGCCGCCTGGCATTCAGGGTATTTAACGAGGCGGGTGGAATCACGTACCCGCATATCCACCCAGCAGGCAAGAGCATGTTGATCTACCGTGTCCTCATGCAGATCAAAGAAGAACTGAAGGTCTATACGAGATCAGCCGAGCGCAAAGGGTTTATCAGTTCGCTTTCAGGGCTAATCACGGAGCTGAAACGGTATAATGTTACGCCGGAAGATCTGCAGAACGCCATTGCCGTTATGGTGGACCAACCGCTCAAGGATAAACTGACTGAACTGAATGCCGTCTATTCTGGGTTCGAGGAACTGATCCGGCAAAGATACAGGGACAGTGACGATGATCTTACCCTGACGGCAGCCAAGCTGGAATCCACCACCATTTTTGACGGCGCGGAAATCTGGATTGATGGTTTTGCCGGATTTACACCGCAGGAATACAAAGTCATCACCAGGCTGCTGCTTAAGGTGAGCAGGGTAAATATCTGCCTGTGTACGGATTCCCTGGCTGAAGAAGGTCTGTTGGAAACCGATGTGTTCTCTGAGGTCAAGGGGGTGTACCGCAAGTTCAAGAAAATCTGCCAGGAGGCGGGTTTGGAGATTGAACCGCCGGTTCAGGCAGCGGGATTTCCGTTGCCCAGGTTCCGCTGCAGCGCAGAGTTGTCCCACCTCGAACGATATTATGATGCCTATCCATACCAGGTATATCCCGAAGCAACCAGGGATATCTTCCTGCATGCTTCGGTGAATATCTATGCGGAGATTGAAGCTGCAGCGGCAGACATTGTCAGGCTTTGCCGGGATCGCGGGCTCAGATACAGAGATATTGCCGTAGTCACCGGAAATCTGGACGGTTACCGGAGTTTTCTGGAGACTGTTTTTGCTGAATATGAGATCCCGTATTTTTTGGACAGAAAGACCGAGATCACGGATCAGCCGCTGGTTAGGATGATGCTGGCGATGCTCGATATTTTTAGCGACAACTGGTCTTACGAAGCGGTATTCGCTTATCTAAAAACCGGTTTAACCGGTCTGGACAGGGAGCGTATCGACCGCATCGAAAATTATGTGCTGGCCTGTGGGATCCGCGGCAACCGCTGGACGAAAAATGAAGACTGGTCGATGCATCCGGGTTTGCTGCCGGAAGAGAATCAGCGGCCCCAAGATGTGGAGAAGGCCGAAACAGAGCTGAAGGAGATCAATCAGACCAGACGTGAAATTGCAGCCCCGCTTCTTCAATTTCGCGCCAAAACCAAAAACAGAAAAAAGGCTTCGGAAATCTGCGAGGCCCTGTATGATTTTCTTGGCGGGATAGGCGTCCCGGCCAGGTTGGAAAGGATCATGGAAGAATTCAGGCGGCAGGGTATGCTGAATCTGGCCAATGAATACGACCAGGTCTGGAATATCCTGATGAACATCCTGGATCAGACCGTGGAGACCATGGGCGAGGAGCCTTTGAGTTTGGAAAGCTTTACCGACACCCTGAAAATCGGCTTTGCCGAATATCAGATCGGGCTGATACCGGCTTCGCTGGATCAAGTTCTGATCGGCAGCATCGAGAGGTTTCGAAGCCATGAGATCAAAGCACTTTTCATTTTAGGGGTCAATGACGGGGTGTTCCCTTCCAGTGCTCAGACGGAAGGTATCTTGGCCGATGCGGACCGTGCCGCGCTGAATACGGTGGGGATCGAACTGGCTAATGATACCCGCACGCAGGCCTTTCAGGCCCAGTATCTGATTTACCGGTCTTTAACGACCGCATCTGCTTATCTTCGCCTGAGCTGGCCGATCGCCGACCAGGAGGGCCGAAGCTTACGGCCTTCGATGGTGATCTACAGGTTAAGGAAGCTGTTTCCGAAAATTACGGAAAACAGCACGCTGATTCCAATGCTATCCGGGTTTGCTGCTGGTAAAGAAAATGCTGAGACGGAGAATATAGGGACGGAGAATGCAGAGACGAAGAATACAGAAGTGGTGAATGACGGTACAGAAAATACCTGGCTAGAAAGTGCTGAATTGGAACAGCTGACAGGGAAATCCCCTTCTTTTAAACAAATGGTTGCAGCTTTCCGCTGCAAGGCAGAAGGGCTGGAAATCAACGGCTGGTGGCAGGATGTCTATCGCTGGTACAATGGGCTGGAAGAATGGAAACCGCGCTGTGAGGCACTTCAGACAGCATTTTCAGCCAGAAATATTGCTGAGCCGGTCAGTTCTGAAAAAATAACGGCGCTGTATGGCGCATCGGCTCATGCCAGTGCATCGAGGCTCGAGAAATATGCGTCCTGTCAGTTCGCATTTTATCTTCAATATGGACTTGAAGCCAAAGAGAGAAAGATTTATCAGTTCAGTCCGCCGGATGTCGGGACGTTTATGCATGCCGTTCTCGAAAGATTTTCGCTGGAGGCGGCACAGCAGCAAATCTCTTGGCGAGAGATGGAAAGACCGTGGTGCCGGGAGAAAGTCTCGGAGATTGTGGATGAAATGCTTCGAAAAATGCAAGGGTCCGGCCTCACGGCCTCCCAACGGTATACTTCACTTGCCTTGAGACTGAAAAGGGTCATCACGCGTGCGGTCTGGATGATTGCGGAGCACCTCAAGCGCAGTGGCTTTGAGCCGTTGGGTTATGAGCTTGGATTTGGCGAGCGGGAAAAGTTCCCGCCAATTGTGATTGAACTTGATTCAGGCCGGAAGGTATCTTTAAGCGGAAGGATTGACAGGGTTGATGCGCTGGAGGCTGAAGAAGGGACCTACCTCAGAATCGTGGATTATAAATCCGGGAGCAAGGATTTCAAACTGGCCGACGTTTATTATGGACTGCAGATCCAGTTGTTCACGTATCTCGATGCCCTCTGGCAGAACAGCGGGCTGGAGACGGAAAAACCAGTCCTGCCGGGAGGGATCCTGTATTTCCGGATCGACGATCCTATCGTCAGAGCTGACGGCAGGCTCACGGAGGAAGAGATCGAGCTGGACATTATGAAACAACTGAAAATGAAGGGCTTGTTGCTCGCGGATGTCAAATTGATCAAGGAAATGGACCGGACCATCGACGGCACTTCGCTGATCATTCCGGCCAGGATCAATAAGGGGGACCTTCTGGGCAAATCATCGGCAGCTACCCTGGAGCAATTTGAAATCCTCAGAAAATATGTTCGGAACCTTCTGAAAGACTTATGTGAGGAAATGATGAGTGGCAGCGTTTCGATCACGCCGTACAAGAAAAAGCGGACAACCTCGTGCACCTACTGCCGCTATGCAGCAGTCTGCCAATTTGATCCGGCCAGAAAGGAAAATAGCTTCCGGTTGCTGGCTGACCGCGGGGATGAGGAAATCTGGAACGATATCATGAAGGCGGAACAAAATCATGACTGATCTGACGAAATGGACGAATGAACAAAGGGAAGCAATTACGGCCAAGGACTGCAACCTGCTGGTCGCAGCGGCTGCCGGGGCCGGCAAGACGGCCGTGCTTGTGGAGCGTATCATTCAAAAAATTACAGACAGCCATGATCCTGTGGACATTGACCGGTTGCTTGTGGTGACGTTTACCAATGCAGCTGCGGCAGAGATGAGGGAAAGGATTGCCGAAGCGCTCGCTGCCGTACTGGAAAGCAACCCGGGGTCTTCCAATATGCAAAAACAGCTGACGCTGTTAAGCAAAGCCAGTATTACAACCATTCACTCATTTTGTCTTGAGGTCATCCGCAGTAACTTCCAGGCCATTAATATTGATCCGTCTTTCCGGATTGCCGATGAGACGGAAACGATGCTGATGAAAATGGAAGTGCTCAATGACCTGTTTGATGAAATGTATGAAGAGAATGCCGAGAATCAGGATTTTCTTGAACTATTAGAGTGTTATGGCGGCAACAGGGACGATCAGGCCTTGCAGGACATGGTGCTGAATCTGCATACGTTTATACAAAGCAGTCCCTGGCCGGAAAAATGGCTTGCGGAGATGATCGGACGTTTCGGCATGTTCGAAGGGACGGATTTCAGTCAGACCTGCTGGGGAAAAGTCCTGCTTAAAAGTATTGGGCTCGAAATTGAGGGACTGATACAGAATATGCAGGCCGCGGTTGCCCTTCTGCAGCCTGGTACAGGACTGGATAAATACCGTCCTGTCTTCGAGGAAGAATACTGCTTTTTGCAGCATATCCGGGAGCTTTGTCTGGAAGAGCGTAATGCCAGGTGGGATGACCTTGCCCAAACAGTCCGGAACTACCTGTTTCAAAGACTGCCGGCAGCCGGCAAAGATGCGGATAAAGCTGTTCAGGAGCAGGTCAAAGAAATCCGGGATCAGGTCAAAAAGAAAATCGGCAAATTGAAAGAAAGGTCGCTGGCAGCGAATTCGAAAGAAATCAGAACCGATTTGCAGACCCTTCAGCCGCTGATGCAGTGTCTGGGTAGACTGGTTGTTGAATTTGAACGCAGATATGCGCTGAAAAAGAATGGCAAGTCTCTGGTTGATTTTAACGATCTGGAACATTTTTGCCTCGAAATTTTGACTGTACAGGATGAAACGGGAGCGTATGTACCATCTGAAGCAGCCAAACGCTATCAGGAACGCTTCGCGGAAATTCTGGTCGATGAGTACCAGGACAGCAATCTGGTCCAGGAAATTCTGCTTCAGATGATTTCCCGCACAGGATCAGCCAGGCCGAATGTCTTTATGGTCGGAGATGTCAAACAGAGTATTTATAGATTCAGACAGGCTAAACCGGAACTGTTTCTGGAAAAGTATCACAGTTACTCTCCGGAACAAGGCGCCAGCCATCGGAAAATTTGCCTGTATAAGAATTTCCGCAGCCGCCGGGAAGTGGTTGATGCTGTTAACTACATTTTCAGACAGATCATGTCGGTGCAGGTCGGGGAACTGGACTACAATGACAACGAGGCTTTGAATCCAGGAGCTGTCTTTGCTGAAAATGACCAGGAACATTTGGCTGTCGGCGGGGCGGTAGAATTTCATCTTATTCAAACAGGTGATCCGGAACGGCTGGATCAGGAAAACAGGTTTTCTGACAGTTCAGGTCAGGAAGAACAGGAATTGACGGAGTTTACGGACGCCTCAAATGGCCTCTCTGATGAAACGGAACAGATTGACCCCGGTATGCTGGATGCGATCCAGTGTGAAGCCCGCTTTACGGTCAGAAGGATACAGGAACTGTTTCATCCGGATGAAAAGGGCAGGAGGACGGCCGTCTATGATAAGGAACGTAAAGTGTACCGGGAGTTGCGCTGCAGCGACATTGTCATTCTTCTCCGGACCACCCGGAATTGGTCCGAGGTATTCACAGAGGAACTGACGGCGGCCGGCATCCCTGCCTTTGCTGATACCGGCACAGGATTCTTCAAGTCTTCCGAGGTACAGGTGATCCTGTCACTGCTCCAGATCATTGATAATCCGTTGCAGGATATTCCGTTATTGGCCGTTCTGAGATCGCCGCTGGCTGCTTTCTCATCCGATGAGCTCGCCGGGCTGCGGCTTACCAGACGGCATGTGCCGATCTATGAGGCGCTCAAACAGTTGGTGGAAGATCAGGATCAATCCGCGGATGGAAAATCTGAGACAGAAAAAATGAAGAACAAAACATCTGAAAAAGAAGCGCTGAAAAAGAAAGCAGCAATGTTCCTGAACAACCTTCACAGATGGCGGGACACCGCTCAATATCTGTCTGCCGACAAGCTGCTCTGGCAGCTTTATACCGAAACCGGCTATTATGGGATTGTCGGAGCGATGCCTGGGGGCGTGCAGCGTCAGGCCAATCTCCGGATTCTATTTGAACGGGCCAGACAATATGAGGGAACAAGCTTTAAAGGGCTGTTCAATTTTATTAATTTCATCGACAAGCTAAAAAGCAACCAGGGTGATTTTGGCAGTGCCAAAATCCTTGGTGAAAATGATAATGTCGTTCGGATCATGAGTATTCATAAAAGCAAAGGGCTGGAATTCCCGGTCGTCATTCTGGCCGGATGCGGTAAGAAATTTAACTTTCAGGATTTGAACAGGAGCATTTTATTTCACCAGGAGCTTGGACTCGGTCCTGACGTTGCGGATCCGAGGCTCAGGATAGCGTATCCGTCTGTTCCTAAATATGCAATTCGGGAACAAATCAGGATGGAGACCCTGTCGGAAGAAATGCGGATTCTCTATGTGGCCTTGACCAGAGCCAGGGAAAAGCTGATTATCTCCGGAGCGGTTTCCAATGCCCGGAAGGCGTTGAACAAATGGTGCAAAGCTGCTGCAGGTGATCCGGAAAAGCTGCCTGCACATGAAGTATATAAAGGAGAAAAATATTTGGACTGGATTGTACCGGCACTCATGAAGCACCGGGGTTGCTGCACTGCCAGTCTGACCGGCTGGCTTGGGCATCATACCTATGCGACGGAGGGAGCATTGGGAAACGGTCAGCTTGACGACCCGTCGGAATGGCAGATCCGCGTATGGACAAAAAATGAGCTTCTTGGCAGACCGGCTGTTTGGGGACAGGAAGAAGAAACATTCATCCAATGGCTGACCGGTTTACGTCAGGAGACCGAAGATCACGGCAATACCGAGGATTACAGCGATACTGAAGTGAATAATGATAATAACGGTAGCAGCGATAATCGTGCTAATAACGATTATATCAATTATATCGATAATAACGACAGTGATGGGCTTCACGGCAGAAATGTAAAGAAAGAGATTGCGCGAAGGCTTGGTTGGGAGTATCCCTTCACTGCCAGTACCCGGATACCGCCCAAAGTCTCTGTCACCGAACTGAAAAGACGGCTGGAAGTAGAGCTTATGGAAGAGCCGGAGCTGGGGCTTGCAACCGGATCAGCTCTCCTGCCACAGCTGATCAAAAAGCCGTTGTTTCTCGAAGAAAAGAAAGGGTTGGGTGCGGCAGAAGCCGGAACGATCCTGCATTTTGTCATGCAGCACCTGGATGTTCAGCGCAATGACATTCCGAATCAGATTCAGGAAATGGTCAAAAAAGAACTGCTCACAGAGCAGCAGGCTGAAAGCGTTGATCCGGAAAAGATAATGTTTTTCCTCGAGTCCCCGCTCGGACGCAGAATGAAGGCTTCAGGCAGTGTAAACCGTGAAGTTCGCTTTAATATAGAAATACCCTGCCGGGAAGTATTCTCTGACATGGCGGCAGGTGCCTGCGGGCAGGAAGTGGTCTTGCTGCAGGGCATTATTGACTGTTATTTTGAGGAAGAAGACGGGATTGTTCTGGTTGACTATAAGACGGACCGGATTCCGGAAGGCGGATCCAGCATTATTCTGGAAAGGTACCGCCAGCAGATTCTCTATTACGCCAGGGCGCTGGAAATGCTGACAGGGAAAAAAGTCAAAAAAAAGTATTTTTATCTTTTTGGCTGCGGCGAGATCTTGCAGTCTTGACAGTAACCGTAGATTTCCAGTTTGTGCTGGATCACATCGAAATTGGCTTGATCTTTCAGGGCCTTTTCAAATTCTTTCATTGGACAGTCCATAATCGAGATCCGTTTATTGCACTTCATACAAATCAGATAGTGTTTGTGCTTGTCGTGATTCAGTTCATATCTGGCTTTGCCATCATCAGAGATATTCGTTTTGAGAAGGAGATTGCCCGACATCAGCTTTTCCAGCGTACGATAGACGGTAGAAAGGCAAATGGACGAACTTTTATCTTTTAGAGAAATAAAAATCTCTTCAGCCGTCAGAGGTTCTTCTGCATTCTGAAGCAGGTCAAATATCAAGTTCCTATGCTTGGTATTCTTGATCCCTGCTTTTTTCATGATTTCTTTTAATGGGTCTTGCTGGTTTTCAGGCAAAGAATTCAGTCCTTTTAGTCAAATTTTTACGTACAACGGAACAGTGCCCCCCAAATTGATCATGAGGTTGTTTTTGTCAGTCGCTCCCAGAAGATTTTTTATGATTTTAGCCTTATATATCTGACTCTATTGTAATACTTTTACACAGCTTCACAAAGCATTAATGACTTTGCCAAAAAATATTTGAAATAATTTCTAATCAAGAGGAATAAAATGCATACTTTTGTAGTATAATCGATTTATATATTAATGCAAATGCGAACCATTTGCAAAAAAATAGGGGAAATTAGCTGATGACTGCTAAGACCGCAAAGACGGCTGTGATTGATAAAACGGCAATGAATAGGAAAAATAGGACCAATAGGACAAAAATGTTTTTTAAGTGGGCGAAACCTTTTTGCGCGGTTTTGCTGGCAATCATGGTAACCTTAAGCGGGTGCGGTGCGAAGGAGAGCGCCGCGGTGAATACGGATGACAGTCGAGGATCGCTGAAAATTGCGACTTCGTTTTATCCGATCTATCTATTCACTTTAAACATCACAAAGGGTATCTCGAATGTGACCGTCGTCAATATGACCAAACCGACAACCGGCTGTCTCCACGATTATGCACTGACGACCGAAGATCTGAAAAGCCTGGAAGATGCCAAGGTTCTGGTGATCAACGGCGCGGGAATGGAATCATTCCTCGCTAAGGTTACAGGGCAGATACCGGATTTGAAGATCATCGACGCCAGTGAAGGGATTACCCTGATTCAGGATGAAACAGGGAGAAATCCGCATGTGTGGCTGAGTATATCTAAAGCGATCAGACAGGTTCAGAACATCGGCGATCAGCTGGCGGTCCTTGATCCCGAAAATGCTGAAAAATATCAGGAAAATACTGCAGAATATATTGCAAAGCTCGAACAGGAAAAAAATAAAATGCACCAGGCCCTGGATGGGGTAAAGAACCGGGATATCGTGACTTTTCATGAGGCATTCCCGTACTTTGCCGAAGAATTCCATTTGAATGTGGCAGCTGTGATTGAGCGGGAGCCCGGATCAGAACCCAGCCCAATAGAACTGGCTGAAACGATCGAGAGAATCAAAGTATTAAAAGTTAAGGCTTTGTTCGCCGAGCCTCAGTATTCTGCGGATACAGCAGAGACAATTGCGAATGAAACAGGTGCCCGGGTCTATTACCTTGACCCAATCGTCACAGGCCCTTTGGAAATGGATGCTTACATTGATCTGATGGATAAAAATCTGCAGACGCTGCAGGAGGCTCTCCGATGAAAAACAAATGCTGCAATCATGAATTATATGAAGAATGCGGATGCGGCTTATGCCGTACGAGGATCAACCACCTCGGGGTAACGCTGAATAACAAAGAAATACTGCGGGATATCAATCTGGAAATATACTGCGGCGATTTGACTGCGGTGATCGGACCGAACGGAGCTGGTAAGACAACCTTGTTTAAAGCTATCCTCGGTGAAATTCCACACACGGGAACGATTGAATTTCTTGATCCTAAAGATAACCAAAAGGGCCGTCCGCTCATCGGCTATGTCCCGCAGAAACTTGATTTTGACAACAGTTCGCCGGTCACTGTGCTGGACTTGTTTACAGCGACTTACAACCGTTTTCCCGTCTGGCTCGGTTCTTCTCAAAAAACAAAAAAACGCGTTCAAAAGAATTTAACGCTTGTGCAGGCTGAACATCTGCTTAACAGAAGACTGGGTGCGCTATCCGGAGGGGAGTTGCAAAGAGTATTGCTTGCGCTGGCGCTTGACCCCGTCCCAAATCTCTTGTTTCTTGATGAACCGGTGTCGGGTATCGACCAGAAAGGGTTGGAACTGTTCTATGATATTGTCTCCAGGCTGCGTCAGGACTATGACTTGTCGATTATTCTTGTTTCGCATGATCTGAATCTCGTGGCCAAATATGCAGACCGCGTGATACTGCTGAACCATGCGACCATCGAATGCTGTGGAACCGCTGCGGAAATCTTCGCCAACGAGAAAGTGATTAAAACATTTGGTATGGGGTGGACCAAAGGAAACGCTGAATCCAAAAGAAAAGAGGAAGAACAAACCAATGATCGAACAATGGTATAGACTGCTGGATGCCTTGCTTCCTCTGGCCTGGCTGGAATATGATTTCATGAAGAACGCCCTGCTGGCTGTTCTTTTGGTGACGCCCATTCTAGGTATCCTCGGCACAATGATCGTGAATAACCGGATGGCCTTTTTCTCAGATGCGTTGGGGCATTCGGCATTGACAGGCGTTGCGGCGGGAGTTGTACTCGGGATCCAAAGCCCTTTTTGGGCTCTGCTGGTTTTTTCGGTGTTGTTTGCGGTTGCGGTAATTAGTGTTAAAAATGCCAATACGGCATCGACGGATACGATCATCGGCGTATTTTCCTCAACGGCAGTTGCATTGGGTATCGTGCTCCTGTCACGCAACGGCGGCTTTAGCAAGTACTCCGGGTATTTGATCGGGGATCTGTTAAGCATAACCCCTTCAGAGCTGGGAATTTTAGCCCTGATTTTTGTGCTGGTGCTGGTGTTTTGGGCAGGCTGGTTCAACAAGCTGCTGTTGGTAAGTGTCAATCAATCCCTGGCCAAAAGCCGGGGAATTCATGTCCGCTTTTATGAATTTGTATTTGCCATCGTGGTCGCCGTTGTGGTAACGTTCGCGATTCGTTGGGTAGGCATTCTGATTATCAGTTCCCTGCTTGTACTGCCAGCTGCTGCTTCCCGGAATATCGCGGCAAATACGAGGCAGTACCATGTCCTTGCCGTGATCATCGCCTTGATTTCCGGTCTGGCAGGACTCATCCTGTCGTACTTTTGGGGAACCGCAACAGGCGCTACCATTGTTCTGGTACTTGCCCTATTCTTTGCCGGGACATTTGTCTGGAAAGTTTCAACAAGATAGGATCTACGATGACCATTCTAGCAAAAAAGTTCTTAAAGTAACCACATAGATAATGAGCTAACTATGGCATGCAGACTTGCAGACTTACAGAAGTAACCTTATGATCAGTCTGGGGGACACAGTTCTGCTGTAAGCGGAGCATGGAGTGCGCAGCGCGGCCTTTTGTACCATGGATGGCACAATGGCCGGGAAGCAGTATTGTGGCCCACAGACTATCCCCAAAAATAGATTATTATCTCAATTTGCGCTGCCTCAATAAGAAGTTAAAATGAGCTTACCGCGTTATTTAAGAAAGGACTGACCAATCATGTGCAGAGAAAAAACACCTTGGGAGAAATGTGCTGAATTTCATGGACACGAATGCATGGGGCTTGCAATTGGCTTCAGACAGGCGTTTATCGGACTCGATGCGCTTGGTGTAGTGAGGGCGGCTGATGAAGAACTGTTTGCGGTCGTCGAAAACGATGCCTGCGGTGTCGATGCGATCCAGGTACTTACCGGCTGTACGCTCGGAAAGGGTAATCTGATTTATAAGGATTCCGGCAAACAGGCGGTCACGCTGGCCAACCGCAAATCCGGTAAAGCGGTTAGGATTTTAAGAAAACGCGGCAACAAACCCGATGATGAACAATACACGGAATTGAAGGCAAAAATATCGGCAGGTACGGCCAGTGAACAGGAAAAGATTGTTTGGGGGAGCCTGCAGAAGGAAAGAATTGAAAAATTCCTGGCCGCACCTGCAGCTGAACTATTTACGGTTACCGAAGTAGCCATGCCCCGAATTGAACCGGCCAGAATTTTTCAGACAGTCGTATGCTCTCAATGCGGGGAGCCATTTGCAGAAGTCAAAGCACATCTTGTCGGAGGAAAAATTATCTGTTCCGACTGTAACGAAGCCTATACCAGGGGATGGCGTTAACCGGAATGGCCCTGATTATAAACAGCCCTCATACTTGAAAAATTGCTTTTAGTGTTGTCCCTTTATTTATTTGTGAAGTAATTTTCAATTGTCCGCCAACACTTTCAATACGTTGCTTCATGACAGCCAAACCCGAATGAGCACCGGAAATAAGCCAAGTTTCCAGTTCATTTACATCAAATCCTTTACCATTATCGCTGATTATGATCTCCAAAATATTCTTTATGAGAATAATATCAACTTTAAATACATGGGACTCTGAATACCGCAGGGCGTTAACGATTCCTTTTTCGATAAAGCGAAAGGCTACAGTTTCAATTTGCTTATCAAAACGATTGCTATTTTCTATCCCAAAAGTATTGAGAATGATTAAAGCCAATTCTTCACGCATGAAATCCTGAATCCACAATTCAATAGTTGGCAATAGCCCTGAACTATCTAACAGCGGAGGGTTGCGCTTATCAATTTTTGCTAAAATCCCCAGCTTAATATCTTGGTCGATTTCCCCAATTTTCAGCATGGTTTGCTGCTTTATACTTTCCGGTAAATTCTTTCTTTGCAAGTAGTCCAGCCAGCTGTATTGATCGAGAACATAGTGGTACGGACCGGCTAATAATTTAGGTATTAGACGATCTTGATTATTCATATTAGCAAAAAGTGAATAGACAAAATTTGGGGGAATAGTATTTTCTATTTCTGTTTCGCTTATTGTTTTCGTATCGTTTATACGTTCATTTAACACAATTAATTCTTTATTAAGGCCATTGATCACAATTAATATCAGCAATTGATAAACCAGTTGACCGGCAAGAAGCGTGAGAAAAGATAATTCTGACTGTATAAATTTTATTTTTGAAAAACGGTGGCCGAAAAAAACGCCGCATACTGAATTATTAGACGAAAAAGGAACAAAAACTTCAGCAGGAAAATCATCTGGAAGTACTTTTGTCTCCATATCAAGTTTGTTATGGTTGTTAAAATATTCTTCCAATATTTTACGTTCATCAAGATTTTCTTGGAAACGGCCAACAGCTTTATTTAGATTATTAAACTGGACATTATCAGTAATAAGGAAAATCCCGTCGATTTCAAGATTTTGGGTCATTTCTATGAGTATTTGGTCATTGGCAATAAGCGAGGTCAGGTTCTCATTTAATTCCTCAATCCTTTGTTTAAAGCTCTTTTTTTCCTGAAGAAAACCGGATTTTTTAAACAATTTACTTAAAATAACTTGGAGATAATGGTAACAAGCAATCAAGATATAAATTGAGAAAAACAATTCTATATATACTTCAAATGTAATAGAAGGCACAATTTTTAATAAGTAAAGGGTTAATAACAAGATAAAGCTAAGACACACTGACGAGAGAATTTGAGAGATGAACCCTTCGTAGATTCGGCGGTAATCCGGCAGATATTTATTAACAACTACATAGTAGAGAGAGAAGGGTACAACTGCAATAAATAACTCAGGAAAAAATGAATTCATAAACGTATAAACCCATTGTTTAGAATTACAAAGAGTAGGAAGCGCAATAAAAAGAAAAAAGGGCAAGAAGCCAATTAGTAACCCTAATAGGATAATATTTGCTTCATTTTTCGCTGCTTGATCTTTTGACAATTTTAATATTATCAGATTAACCACAGCAAATGAGATACTAATAATCATCGTAAATAATGCTAGTTTAACTAACAAATTTGAGAGGCTGAAAAAGCCTATGGAATGTATAATTAGTAATATAAAAAATACTGCGGCAAGAGCGGTTACAATTTGGCAGCTTACTTTATTGATTTTATTTTCTTTATCTAACGGGAAAATCGAGAAGAAATAAATTAAAGCCACTGCGGTTAGCAAAAAAGTTATGTACTCCAATTCTTTACCTAGAAACAAACCACGGCTGGAAGCTTGAGCCAGAAGTATTGCTAAACCAAGGAAATAATTTAACCAAAATAAAGCGCGGGCCTGTACTAAAGATGGACGTTTCAACCAGGCTATAAATCCCAGGAACCAGAAAATGAACCCAAGTAAGAAATATGGAAGTATAGCTAACATCCTTTGTAAAGCAGGTGGATTTTCTATAGTAATAGTCTGTTCTGTTGTATTTTCTTTAGCAGAAAAACTAATACTGTTAGCTCCTTCGGCCCGCCCCCATTTTCTTAAGATATGATAATTTCCTGCATCCTCCGAATTGATTTTGAAGATCTGATCACCGAACCGGATACCCGATTTATACCCTTCTCCGTTCTGATTGGCAGTAACCACATACCAGTGACCGTCAGAGTTATTAATATCTAAACCAATAAAAGGGCGCTGTGAACAGGAAAAGAAGTAGACTATCCCTATAAAAATAAATATTGCACTGGCTAAATAATAAACTTTTTTTTTATAAATCTTTCCAAATAAAATATTCATATTCACGAAACACTTCCCTTATTATGTATACTACCAGGCATTTCTTTACGGTCGTGCCTGGCAGTATAGTCTATGTTTATATGAAAGACAATTTGATTTAAGCTGAAAGTGATAAGTTTAAATTTTACATCCAACTCTCCATTGGAGATGCAGTGATAAGAGCAGCGCCTCCAGAAACTCTGTAACCGGATAAAACTTTTTGTACAGCAGTGAACTCATTTGACTTAACCTTGTTACCTTGTTGGCTGTTTTGTGCCAACAACATCTTGGGATTTCTAACACAATCATGAACCAAATTAGCAATACTCTCGTAGTTCATCGAGAAAACCCCCTTTTTAAACACAAGTCATCTGCGGTGTTCTTTGTTAAGATAGTTTGACATGGGAAACTTCCAGCTTAACCAATTTTATGTAAATTTCGCCACAAAATGTATATTTCCTCCTAAAACATGTTATATATTTGAAAAAATGGATGAATTGCGAAATGCCTATAGAGAGGCGTTATTTTCTGGCTCCCTAAATAAAAAAGCAAGTTTGGCGGACTTATTTTCAATGTCCTTATTTACAAGTAAAGCTAATGCAGAAAAAGAAAGGTATACAATAACTTTTGTTTGACAGCCAAAGAATCTATACGGTATAATCTCATCTTTGACACTTTAAAGAGCAAAAAAGCCTGGAACCCCTTGCAAACAAGGGAAATCCGGGCTTTTACATTTTTAAAAAAGTGAGTAATGTTTTTATGACTTTGTACTTTTGAGAATT
>NZ_JAPDHR010000008.1:0-1746 GCF_030063005.1 Dehalobacter sp. | reverse complement strand
GTTATAGCCGAACCATTCATCAAACTTGCGGGCTGCATCCTGAAGCAATGGTATTCGAGTGGCTATTCTGGCCACATCGTGGTTCCAGGTCTCGACTTTGTTCCACGAACATACAGCTACACAATTTACGCAGGGACTACCGTTATAGGCCCAGAAAGAGCCGCAACGGTTGGAATCAAGATGCCATTTTTCAGTATATGGATTTTCGGCTACCTCACAATCCTCTGGCTGCAGAACCTTAGGGTCTTTCTCATAGGAGATGGCCTGGGCGGGGCAGGCATCCGCACATTTTTTGCACAGGCGGCAGAACTCGCGTACCCCGAATTTTCTCGGCTTGTCCGGAGCAAGTTCCAGGTCGGTGTAGACTTTGGCGATGCGATGTCTCGGACCGAATTTCTGGGTAATTAAAAGTCCGTTTCTGCCTGCTTCTCCAAGCCCGGCCTGAACGGCCATAGGAACACTTATTCCGGTATCGTTTCCGCACGCCGCTGCATAATAGCCAAGCTTCCTCAGAAAAACCGCGATTTTGTAAGCTACTTCTGCCATATTGGAGTAACTTTTCCCCACCGTGGCAGTGGCAAGGTCTGACGGTGAGGTGCGTAGAGCTTCAACATCCTCTCCAAAAACGAAGACAATCACACTTTTTGGTTTGAAACCTCCATACTTCTCCCAATCAGGTTCAACTTCTGCATGTCCGAAAACTTCTACTCCCCCGCCTGACAGCATCTTTGGCAAATCCCATGGCAGATATTTGGTTCTGCCGTTGGGCATTTTAAAAAGTTTATAAATCTCCCTGCCCCAGGAAGCATAGGTCCAACGCTCGTCATAGGGTGCGATGCCGACTAGATCGGCTCCCAGGAGACGGGTTGCTTTTTTAAGGATTTTACTGGCTTCTTCCTTTGATTCGAATTTCCACTGTTTGCCTTGTTGTCGCACACCTTCAACATCGATATTGTCCCAGCTGTACAAACCGGATACCATGACAGGATCATTAGCCGTTTCATTGGTTATAGGATCTCTGGGATAAAGCGGGATTACACTTCCCGGACCACCACCTGATGCGGTATATCCGGAATAATCCACTTCTACAGACCAGCCTGCGACCATCAAGGCCTGCTCCAACGAGGTCCAGCCTGCTTCATTACTGCGCAGGGGTTCCAGGGCACCTAAATGTTGACTAAAGAAAAGAACGCCTGTTTCTGCATGTGTCGCCGGACGCCCTTTGATCCCAAGTCTTTCCGCATTAAGTATGGGCAGGTCTTTCCCCGTATCTTGCTTGCCTGTGATTTTGGAAACATCGTCGTAATGAAACTTAATAGGAGTCTTGTTTTCTTCCGGGTCGAGACTCCTTTCAAAGAAGTTCTTCATACCATGTAAACGCTGGTACTTTTCATCCACCTTGTATGGAAATTCCGAGGTTTCCGTGATCGGAGCTACAATGTCCGCAGCATCAGCCACCAAGGGACTAACCATCCCCTTCACCAGAGATGCCGAGGCTACAGCAGCTGCAGCTGCTCCAAGCATCGAGGCTTTTAAAAAATTCCTCCTGTTGACTTCTCCCATTCCAATCTTCCTCCTTTATAATAATTGCACGTGCCTGTAAATTATTATAAAACTACCGTTAATTGAAAATCAAACTTCCGTTCACTAAAGCCCCTTGCCGTTGAAGGAGTAAGCTCCGTTTTTTCTCTATAAACTAGATGAAAAAAGGTATATAATCTTTGTAAGATAGCATGGAAATCTGGC